>NZ_FYDY01000008.1:101484-244595 GCF_900187435.1 Pseudomonas sp. Irchel s3b5 | reverse complement strand
GGTACAGATACACTTTTTCGACTTTGGCATCGGGTCGCATCATGGCGAGCTGGCTCCTGAAGGAATCGGGAGCACAGCATCCGGGATCAGCTAAGCGCTTTGAATGTGGGGTTTATGGAGCGCTTACGAACAAACGTTAACAAAACTCAGATTTTGCGACGTTAATTTTTCAGGATATGGAAATGCTGACCAAATTGCGCCAACAGATTGGAGCTTCCAGGCGCGTAAATCACAATGGGCGGCTGCAATACCTATCAAGCTCCTGCCGCTTTTCATGAAGCTGCTTTCGTCGACTTTCAATACGATGAAGCGCTGCGCGTTGGTCGAATTGCTTTCGCGCTGATTGACAGAAACTAACGAGCGATTCTGTTCAAAGAGCGTAATTAACCAGAAATATCAATTTTTGATTTCGTCTCTGCCTACTCATGCGCTATTTTTGTTAACGAAAATGGCAATATGGGCGCGTCTGGTCTCGGGGGCGCGTGATGGCTCACATAGCACGGAAACAGTATCACTCATCAGAGGCGATGAATGGGTAGCTGAAAATTCGACCGCCATAACAAAAATTGATTTTATAAAAAATGATGTCGAAGGGCACGAATCCAAAGTAATACATGGCTTGAAGCAAGCATTATTTAAATTCCGCCCCATCATCATGCTTGAATATAGCGAACAATCAAGCGTCACAATATTTAGAAATGACGGCATTTTTGAAACATATTTAAATGATTGTGAAATGTTTGTTTTAGGTAGCAACTATGACCCCGCTTGTTATGGTGGCAAGCCATTTGTAAGCATTAAGAGAATTCTTGCAAAAAAAACTGAAAAAGAAAACAGCAAAACTTTATTGTTTTAATGCCGCGCACCCATAGGACAGTATTTTAATTGTTCCTAAAGAGAATATTTTATTTCTCCCTGGCTCAAACTTTATTAATGGAAATCCATAACATGCGTACGCGTATCACTTATGCAAAGAAAGTTCGCCGCGAGTTTTACAAAACTGTGTGGTTTTATTTTCTTGTTGTCTCGCCGATTTTTTTAATGCTCATTTTTATTATCTCGCTGCTCGGTCTGATCATCAGTCAGCTCGAAGGGTGGAGCGCATTTGAAGGTATTTACTTTGCTTTTGTCACCGGCCTGACCATCGGTTACGGCGACCTGGCGCCCAAACTGGCTACCTCGCGTTTCCTTGCCATCGTGCTTGGTTTTAACGGCGTGCTGATGACGGCCATCTTTGCAGCTATCAGTATTAAGGCCATTGAAGTCACCGCTCGTGCGGCAAGTACCGATGAGTAGGACTGGCGCAATAAGCAGAACCATCTAGCCTCAAGCTCAAGGTTTGAGCAGTAGTTACGGCCCTAGAGAACAGATTGGTGCCGCCACCAGATTGACGAGGAAACTCGCTGTGCCAGGTGCCCGCTTTGTCGCGGGCTTCCCAGTAGAAGTAGGGCACTTTCGGCCCTCTGGATTGAGCGACAACATCAATGAATTTGTCTTCAAACGTCATCTAAAGCGTCTTAAGTGCCCTAATTTCCCGCCGCGTCTTACAGAGGAATCGTTTTAGCCCATGGATATCAAGCAGCTCTGGCTCAACCTCCAAGACCTCTGGGGTGCCCTCGATCAACACCCGCTCCTGCATACAAGCCTGGCGCTGATGCTGTTATTGGTCATTGCGCTGGTCCTCGGACGAGTGGCGCGGTACCTCATGTTTCATACGACCAAAATGCTCGGTCGCCAACCGACACTGCACTGGATCAACGACTTTTACTACAACAAGGTCTTTCATCGCCTGGTCCAGGCGACGCCGTTGCTGGTGATTCAGTTCGGCCTGCGCCTGGTGCCAGGGCTGAGCACGACCGCCCTGAATTTCCTCAGCAATGCGTCGCTGGCGCTCACCTTTCTGTTTCTGTTGCTGGCGGTCACATCCCTACTCAATGCGTCGCTGGACATCTACGCGCGCACCGAACACGCCCTTACCCGTTCGATCAAAGGTTACGTGCACCTGACAAAAATGGTCTTGTACGCGCTGGGCGCGATCATTATTGTCGCCACCCTGATCGACCGTTCGCCGCTGTTGCTGCTCTCGGGTCTGGGCGCCATGTCGGCGGTGATTATTTTGGTCTACAAGGACACGCTGCTGTCGTTTGTGGCCGGTGTGCAACTGACCAGCAGCGACATGCTGCGGGTGGGCGACTGGATCGAGATGCCGCAGGTCGGCGCTGACGGTGACGTGGTCGACATCACGCTGCACACGGTGAAGGTGCAAAACTTCGACAAGACAATTATTTCGATCCCGACCTGGCGCTTGATGTCCGAGTCGTTCAAGAACTGGCGTGGAATGCAACAATCCGGCGGTCGACGGATCAAACGCAGCTTGTTCATCGACGCCAGCGGCGTGCGTTTCATCCGCGATGATGAAGAGCAGAAATTGTCGCAGGTGCATCTGGTGAGCGATTACATCGGTCGCAAACAGGTCGAACTCAAAGCCTGGAACGAAGCGAAGGGCAATGTGGCAGCGATATCGGCCAACCACCGGCGGATGACCAACATCGGGACCTTCCGCGCTTATGCGCTGGAGTATCTAAAAAGTCACTCGGCGATACAGCCGAGCATGACCTGTATGGTCCGCCAGATGCAGGCCACCGCGCAGGGCATTCCGCTGGAAATCTACTGTTTCACAAGCACAACGGCGTGGGCGGATTACGAGCAGATTCAGGGGGATATTTTCGATTACTTGGTGGCGGTGCTGCCTGAGTTTGGGTTGAGTCTTTATCAACAGCCGAGTGGCGGGGATTTGCGTACAGGTCTGCTGCCAGCGATCCTCGGCGCAAGCCATATTCCCGAACCGGAAAAGCACATCATGTAACACCGCAATCCCCTGCGGCTTTTACCGACCTTTTTAGGCAAAAAAAACCGCCCCAACCGAAGCTGGAGCGGTCCACTGCTCGACCGTGTTACAGGTCGTCGATGTGATCTCGCAGCAATTCGAATAGGATCTGGTACACCTCGTCGGCGTCCTCCATGGCGAGCGTATTGGTAGTCAATCCTTTAGCATCCGTGGCTATAAAGGAATCTAAAAAGAATTTTACGTATGGCAGAAACAACAAAGGCCTGCATCGCTGCAAGCCTTTGATTTATATGGTATCGGTACCAAGAATCGAGCCCGGGACCTACTGATTACAAGTGCAGTAGGCGTCGGCTGAACAGTCGAAAGCCCGAAACTGACCCCAATACAGCCCCCAACTGAATGCAGTCATGTGCATGCACCGCTGGAGGCCTTGAAATTAGTGGAGCGGGTGAAGGGAATCGAACCCTCGTTATCAGCTTGGGAAGCTGGAGTAATGCCATTATACGACACCCGCTCAGAGCGGTGACTTTGTACCAGATGTGCGCGTGGAAATGAAGTTTTTCTTTGCGCCAGACGGGTTTAGCGCAGATGAGACATGGCAAGGACCGGGTAACGGTCGTTCGCGGGCAAGCCTCGGCTACAGGAATACAATCAACACTGTAGCGCGGGGCTTGCTCGCGATGACGCTGTTTCAGATGGCCAATGCATGGTGGTCCTGGACGTAGTGGTAACGCGGTCGGCTTTCATGCTGTGCCGGTTTCAGGAAGCCCAACAGTGCGTTGCGGCTGTCTCGGCAAGCGGCTTTGTGCTCCATGTCGAGAAAGTGGCCGGTGGCCTGGAGGGTGCTGAACGTGCTGTGTTGCACGTGCCCGGCGAACAATCGGGCGTCGTCGGCGGCGGTGTATTCGTCCCATTCGCCGTTGAGGAACAGCACCGGTACGCCGATTTTCTTCGCCGCGTGCAAATAGCACTGGCGATCGCTGTGCAGCACGTCGTTGATGTGGAAGTGCATCTGCCCGTATTCATGCTCGGCCAGGGAGCTGACGTGACGGTAGTTGAAGCGCTTGAACAACGACGGCAAGTGTTTGCCGATGGTGTCGTTGACCAAATGCCCAACGCGGTCGCCGTCGCGGCTGCCCAGATAGTCGACGCCGCGCTCGAGGTAATCGAGCATGTGCGCGTTGATCACCGGGGAGAACGAGCTGATCACGGCTTTTTCGATGCGCCGTGGTCGTTGCGACAGCGCCATCATGGTCGCCGCGCCACCCCAGGAAAACGACAGCACGTGTTCGGCGCCGAAGTGGTCGATCAGTTCCAGGAGGATCTGCCCTTCGATTTCCTTGGTGAGCATTTTTTCATGCAGGTTGTGGGCTTTCGACTTGCCCGCGTAGGGCTGGTCGTAGCAGACCACGTTGAACTGTGGATAGAGGTTTTTCACGGTTTGTGCAAACGACGCAGTCGTGGCCATCGAGCCGTTGACCAAGATAATGGTCTTCTCTGCGGCGTCTGCGCGATAGAACTCCGTGTAAACCCGATACTGACCTTGTATATCCAGCACAGCGATTTCTGGCCTCATGTCATAAGACTCCTGGCAAGCGGGTATGCGCGCAAATGAGATTGCACGAGCTTTGTGACAGGTAGGCATACGCCTGGAATTTGAGAGGCCCATGTCGATCCATTGCAGTCCGGTCGACGGGTATTGTTATTGGCGGGCAGTCTGCCGGATGAGGCCGGAACCCAAGGGTCCCTACCGGCAAAAAGTTTCTTAGAGGTATGGGGTGACTCGTCGGTCACATTTCGGCCGACGTCCTGATTCAAGCAGGGGTCACATCAATGTGCAAGTGCCGTTGGTAAATTGTTCGACAACTTCGGCTGAGCGGTCGATTGCTTAGATCAATCCGATCTCTTCATCGCTCAATGGGCGGTATTTGCCCGGTTTCAACGCGTCGTCGAGCGTTAATGGCCCCATGCGTTCTCGGTGCAGGCGCAGCACCTTGTTGTCGAAGTGGCCGAACATGCGCTTGACCTGATGATAGCGACCTTCGACGATGCTCAGGCGTGCGGACTTTGGTCCGAGCAGCTCCAGGCTGGCGGGGAGGGTGGTGAGGTCTTCAAAGGCGAAGTACAGCCCTTCATTGAATTTGATCGCGTACTCGGGGCCGATGTCCTGTTCGGTTTCGACGTAATACACCTTCGGCAATTTGGTCTGCGGTTGGGTCAGGCGTCGCGACCAACTGCCATCGTTGGTGATCAGCATCAGGCCGGTGGTGTTGAAATCCAGGCGTCCGGCGATGTGCAGATCGTCCTTGTCCGGCTCTTGAATCAGGTCGAGCACGGTCGGGTGCTGCGGATCACGGGTAGCGCTCACGCAACCGGCAGGCTTGTGCAGCATGAAGTGGCGCAGGGGTTTTCCGATTTGCAGCACATCGTTGTCGACTTCGACGCGGCTGAATTCACGGACTTCAGCGTGTGGGTCGCTGACGATTTTTCCGTCAACACGGACGCGTTTTTCCACCAGCAACAGGCGCACTTGCTTACGGTTGAAGCAGGGCAGGTTACTGAGGAATCGGTCAACACGCATGAATTAACGATCAGTGAAGAAAGGGCCGCGCATCTTACTTGAACGGCTGTGGCGCCGCTTGCAACTGCGTCTCGACTTCGGCGCAACGCGGGCACAGGCAGGACGCATTGCGCACTTCGGCCGGCAACGCTTCTAGGATCGCCGGGTCGATGCTGACGCCATAGCACCAGCAGGCGCGGTCGGCGGTTCGCGGGTCGGCCAGGGTGCAATCGTTGGATGCACCGCAGGCCGGGCAGAGGTCAGGCGGGTTCATAGCGGGACTGAGACATTTCCATGCAGGTGCGGTTACGGCCACTTTGTTTGGCCCGGTACATCGCATGATCCGCTCGCGACAGCAAACTGTGCAAGGTGTCATTGGGTTGCAGGGTGGTGAGGCCGATACTGACGGTTACGTGCAGGGCCTGATCGTTGTAGGCATAGCGCTGTTGTTCCACGTGCTGACGAATTTTCTCGGCGATCATCCGACCGGTCTCACCGTCAGTGTCCTTGAGCAGCACGATGAATTCTTCCCCGCCCCAGCGGCAGACGATGTCGGACTGCCGCAGGCAGCTTTCCAGGCTCCGGGCAAAACCGATCAGCACCTGATCGCCGGCCAGGTGACCGTAGGTGTCGTTCAACGCCTTGAAGTGATCCAGGTCCAGCAACAGCGCGGTCAGTGGCTTGAGTTCGCGTTGGGCTTCGTGCATGGCTTGCGCGGCCAGCAGGTCGAAGCCGCGACGGTTGGGCAGTTCGGTCAGGCTGTCGAGGGTGGCCTGGGCCTGGATCTTGTCCTGATAGCGTTTGATCGCCCGGTTGAGCAGGGCCAGGACGATCAGCATGACCAGAAAACAGATCAACAGGTTGAGGTACAGCGACTGGCGGATTTCAGTCAGGGCGCCGTCTTCGCGTTTGTCGACGAACAGGTACCAGTTGAGTTCTGGAATGAAGCGCACATTGAGGAAGTGTTCCTGGTCCTGGACCGAATACTCGTAGCTGCCGCTGTGGGGTTTTGGCAGCCGGTTGGCCAGGTCTTTCATGCTGTCGAGCTCGCTGAGTTTCTGCCCGATGTGCGCGCCTTGCGGGCCACCTTCGGCGCCTGTGAGCACCAGGCGCCCAAAGTTGTCGACGAAGAACACGCTGCGTTGATAGCGCTGCTGGTACTTGTCGATCAGCTTGATGACCGCATCAACCGTCAGACCAACGCCCGCTGCGCCGATGAATCGGTTGTTGTAGTCGTAGACCTTGTAGTTGATGAAGAAGGTCAGGTTGTCCTTGTTGGCGAGGTCCGGGTCGACGTTGATCTCGTAGGGATCCTTCATGTCGCGCACGCGAAAGTACCAGGCGTCGCGGGGCTCGGTAGCCTTGATCTGTTTCAGCACACCCTTGGCGTGGTAGTAGGTCAGGCTGGTGTTGGAGACGAAGAATGCGGTGTAGGCGCCGTAATGGGTCATGACTTCGTTGAGGTAACGGGTCATCTGGTCGGCGTCATTTTCACCGTTGACGACCCAGTCACGCATGAAGGTGTCGCGGGACATCATCGAGGAAATCAGGATCGGTCTGACAAGGTCTTTCTGGATTTCCGAATAGACCGTGTCGGAAGTCAGCGGCAGTTCTGTATTGACGATGCTGTCGCGGATCGACGCCCGCGACGCGTAGTAACTGAGAAAGGACGTAGCCATGAAACCTGCGCCCAGCAACGCGACCAGCGTGATGACCAACGAACGTTGAGAATACAGCGGCGAGCGAAGCGGCATGGCAGTTCCGTTGGCAGTGGTCCGATGGATAGCATTCTAATGGCACTGCCGGGAAATAACTGCTCCATGTGCGCCGCGAATACTCGTTCCAGTGGTTGCGTCATCACATAACGTCTGTAGGAATCGCGTTTATGCCAGTGTTTTCAGGTAGGCCCGCCATCCGCCGAAATGACTGATATCCGTCGCGCCCTCCAATCCATACGCCTCACAGATAAAACCGCTTTCCCAGCGACCATCCGCCAGTTGCACTTTGCCCAACCCCAGCGGCGCCGGAATCCCGGTCAGGAACGACCCCAATTCCGTGCTCGGCAACTCCCAGACTTCCACGGCAATCGCCACGCCACCGTCTTTCACGCGGACCATGCCGGGCCGAAACGGCGGTCCACCGGCCAGCGCATAGAGCTGATAGTCAGGTGAGCTGAAGGTCGTTTCCAACAACCGGGCACCTCGCTGCTTGAGCTGCCAGTTCAGCGCCAAGCCGTCCAGGTGTGCGCCGCAAACCACCAGTCGAGCGCGGTCATTGCGTGCGACGGTCGTTGAGGCAGGCGCCGCCAAACCGTGCTGGCGTTGCAAACCATCGGCCACGCTCAACAAGTACTGATCGGTGAAGGCACGACCAAACAGCGTCACGCCCCACGGCAAACCATTGCCCATGAGACCGTTCGGTACAGCGATGGCGGCGTAGTCGAGCAAGTTCATGAAGTTGGTGTAGTAGCCCAACTCGGAATTGCGCAGCACGGGTTCAGCGTCGAGCTCGGCCAATGTGACCGGGCGGCCAATGGTCGGCGTGACGACGCAATCGAGACCCTCCAGCGCTCTATCACACAAGGTTTTCAGCGCTTGCAGCCGGTACTGGGCGCGGAAAGTTTGCACGCCATTGACGGCGGGGGCCTTGGCCAATACGGCGCGGATCACCGGCAGCACGGCTTCGGGATTTCGTTCCATCAATTCGCCGGCCACGCTGTACCGTTCGGCAACCCATGGGCCTTCATAGAGCAGGCGCGCGGCTTCCAAAAATGGCGACAGGTCCAGTTCCACCACCTCGCCGCCCAACGCCTTGAGCCGGTCGATGGCATCACCGAACAGCAGCGGGCCTTCAGGGCAGCCGAAGAACTCAAGGTCCTGCGCACGCGGCACGCCGAAGCGGAACGGACGTGGAGAGCCGAACGCCGAGCCGTCATTCCACAAAGGATTATTGCGACTGTACGCGTCCCTAGGGTCGAGGCGTGCAGTGAGCGCCAGTAACTGACTGGCCTCTCGAGCCGTTGCGGTAAACGTGGTCACGCAATCGAGGGTGCGACAGGCCGGGACCACCCCGGCGGTGGAGATCAGCCCCTTGGTGGCTTTCATGCCGACCAGATTGTTCAGCGCTGCCGGCACGCGGCCGGAGCCTGCCGTGTCGGTGCCCAATGAAAAGCTCGCCACACCGAGCGCCACCGCCAGCGAAGAACCGGCACTGGAACCACCTGACGGGTACTCCGGCAACACACTGTTCGGGCAGGCGCCATAAGGCGAACGGCTGCCGTTGAGGCCTGTGGCGAATTGGTCGAGATTGGTCTTGCCCAACGGGATCGCGCCCAGCGCCAGCAGTTGCTCGACGATGGTCGCCGAACGTTCCGGCACATAGGCAAACGAGGGGCACGCCGCCGTGGTCGCAATGCCCGCCAGGTCGATGTTGTCCTTGATCGCGAACGGCACGCCATACAGCGGCAGGCTGTCGATGTCGCGGCCATCGAGGGCGGCGAGGTAGGGTTCCAGTTCATCGACACTGAGCAAATGGATGAACAGGTGATAGTCCGGGTTCAGCGCCGCGGCTTTGTCCCGCAGGCTCAGCAACAGTTGCCGAGGTGTAATGCTGCCGTCGCGGTAAGCGCTGCGCAGGGCGTCGAGTTGCAGATTGATGTTCATGGTGTCGGTCCTTATCAAAATGGCTTCAGTCGAGTTCCAGCACGGCGACGCGTTGTCCGGCGCGCACCGTGGAGCCTGGCTGCACACGAATTTCGCGCACCACGCCGGCCATCGGGGCGAGCAGGGGGATTTCCATCTTCATCGACTCCAGGATCACCAGCACATCGCCGGCCTCGACCCGGCTGCCGGCCTCGACCTGCACTTGCCAGAGGTTGCCGGCGATGTGGCTGTCTATGCTCAGTTGGCCGTTGCCCAGCGGCGCATCTTCGGTCGGCTCAGGGGCTGCTTCCTCGCTGTCGAAATGCGCCTGGCCGCTGGCGATCCAGCGCTCGCGTTCGGCGTTGAACGCACCTTGTTGTTGCTTGCGAAACGCCTCGATGCCGCCGGCCTCTTTCGCCAGAAACGCCTGGTAATCCGCCAGGTTCAACTGGCCGTGCTCGATGTTCAGATCGAAGCGACCCAAGGGGAAGTCGCGGCGGATGCGCAGCAGTTCATCGGCACTGACCGGGTAGAAACGGATCTGGTCGAAAAAGCGCAGCAGCCACGGTTTGCCATCGAACGCAGCGACTTCACGGTAGCGGTTCCACATCTGCAAGGTGCGGCCGACAAACTGATACCCGCCGGGGCCTTCCATGCCGTACACGCACATGTAGGCGCCACCGATGCCCACCGAGTTCTCGGCGGTCCAGGTGCGCGCCGGGTTGTACTTGGTGGTCACCAGGCGATGGCGCGGGTCGAGGGGGGTGGCGACCGGTGCACCGAGGTAGACGTCGCCCAGGCCCATCACCAGGTAACTGGCGGCGAACACCGTACGCTGCACTTCATCGAGGTTCGGCAGGTCGTTGATGCGGCGGATGAATTCCAGATTGCTCGGGCACCACGGCGCGTCCTTGCGCACGGTGGTCATGTATTTCTCGATGGCCAACTGGCACGCCGGATCGTCCCAGGACAGCGGCAGATGCACGATGCGCGACGGCACTTGCAGGTCCTTGGCGGCGCACACGGCATCCCATTCGCCAGCGACGATGCCGAGCAGGTCGGACAGCGACAGTTGCTCAGGCTGATAGTGGATTTGCAGCGAGCGGATACCGGGCGTCAGGTCGATCACGCCGTGCAGGTGTTGGCTTTCCAGGGCTTGCATGAGGGCGTGGACGCGGAAGCGCAAAACCAGATCCAGTTCGGGTGCGCCTATCTCAAGCAGTAAATGGGTATCGCCTGAGAGTCTTGCAACCAGCCGCGTATCGTCCTGCCCGATATCCAACACCACAGGCGACACAATCCCCTGTAGGAGCTGGCTTGCCAGCGATGAAGTTGATGCGGTGTCTGGCCGGGCCCCATCGCTGGCAAGCCAGCTCCCACAGGTATCCCATTTCAAGGCGAGGCTTCGGGCAGTCTTGAGGTCGACGGGGGAGAACTGCACTTTGTCCCCAGCCTTGAGTTGCCCCAGTTGCCAAAGATCCGCTTCGATCACGGTCACCGGGCATACGAATCCGCCAAGGCTCGGGCCGTCCGGGCCGAGGATCACCGGCATGTCACCGGTAAAATCCACCGCGCCGATCGCATACGGATTGTCGTGAATGTTCGACGGATGCAGCCCTGCTTCTCCGCCATCGGCACGCACCCATTCCGGCTTGGGGCCGATCAGGCGCACGCCGGTGCGGCTGGAGTTGAAATGCACTTCCCACTGCGTGGCGAAGAAGGTGCCGATGTAGTTTTCAGTGAAGTATTCCGGCGCGCCGTGAGGGCCGTAGATCACGCGAATCTGCCGCACCGCCGGTAGCGCGGCGAGCTGTTCTTCAGCCAGTTGCTGACCGATGCTGTGGTCACTCAAGGCCGGCACATGCAACACATCGCCAGCACGCAAAGCGCGCCCGCCGTGACCGCCGAACTGGCCGAGGGTGAAGGTGCTTTTGCTGCCCAGGTAATCCGGCACTTGCAGGCCACCGCGCAGGCACAGATAACTGCGCGCACCGGCGCCGGCAATCGTACCGAGGCTCAACGTTGCCCCCGATTCAATCAGCAGCGCCGTGTTCATCGGCACGGTTTCGCCATTCAAGGCCAGATCAATAGCGGCGCCGGTCACGGCCACGACCGCATCGCAATTGAAGCGCAGCATCGGCCCGCTCATGGTGATTTCCAGCGCCGCGGCGCCTTCGTCGTTGCCCAGCAAGCGATTGCCCAGACGCAGCGCGCGGCTGTCCATCGGCCCCGATGGCGGCACACCGACGGCCCAGTAACCGAGGCGGCCGGGGTAGTCCTGAACGCTGGTCTGGGTGCCGGCGCTGATCACTTCAAAGGTGTTGGCCTGATACACCAGGCCTTCCAGGCAACGGGTCCACGGTTGGCCGCTGGCGAAGGGCGCATCCAGCAGAATCTGCCGCAGGTAATCGCGGTTGGTTTCGACGCCATACAGTTGGCTGTCGCCGAGTGCTTGATGCAAATCGGTGCGAGCCTGTTCCCGCGTCGGCGCCCAGCTGATGACCTTGGCGATCATCGGATCAAAGTAGGGCGGGATCTCGCAGCCAGCCTCGACCCAGGTGTCGATACGCAGCTGAATGCCATTGGCCGCTGGAAAGTTCACAGCGGTGAGCAATCCCGGGCTCGGCTGAAAATCCCGGCCCGGATCTTCCGCATACAGCCGCGCCTGAATCGCGTGCCCCTTCGGTTTCAATTCCTGAACCAATTCGCCCAGCGGCGGCAAATCACCGGACGCCAGTTGCACCATCCAGCGCACCAGGTCGACGCCCCATACTTGTTCCGTGACGCCGTGTTCCACCTGCAAGCGGGTATTCACTTCCAGAAAATAGAAGCGCTGGGCGTCGCTGTCGAACACAAACTCGACGGTGCCGGCGCTGCGATAATTGACCGCTTTGGCGAGCTTGATGGCCGCCGCGCACAACGCCTCGGCCATGCCCTCCGGCAGATTGGGTGCCGGGGTTTCCTCGAGGACTTTCTGGTTGCGCCGCTGTACCGAGCAGTCGCGCACGCCGAGGGCAATCACCTCGCCACGGCCGTCACCGAATACCTGAACTTCCAGGTGACGTGCACGCTGGATGTACTTTTCGATGAACACCCCGGCGTCGCTGAAGTTGTTCTGGCCCAAGCGCTTGACCGCTTCGAAGGATTCACTCAACTCGGCGGCACTGCGGCACACGCGCATGCCGATGCCGCCACCGCCGGCGGTGCTTTTGAGCATCACCGGGTAACCGACCTGTTCGCCGGCAATCAGCGCGGCGTCGAGGCTGTCGAGCAACTCGGTGCCTTCGAGCATCGGCACGCCATGTTGCTTGGCCAAGGCGCGGGCGGTGTGCTTGAGGCCGAATACGCGCAGTTGCTCAGGCGTTGGGCCGATGAAGGCAACCCCGGCGGTTTCGCAGGCTTCGGCGAACGCGGCGTTTTCCGAGAGAAAACCATAACCGGGATGGATTGCGGTAGCACCCGTGGATTTGGCGATGGCGAGGATTTTTTCCACCGCCAGATAAGTACCGCCCGCCGCGCCTTCACCGAGGCTGTGGGCTTCGTCGGCTTGCAGGATATGCAGGCTGGCGGCATCGGCCTCGGAGTACACGGCAACGCCCTGCACCTGCAGTTCGCGCAAGGTGCGCAGGATGCGGCAGGCAATGGCGCCACGGTTGGCAATCAAGACTTTTTCGAACATGGCATAACCCCCGGAGGCGACAGCACATCAGCCTCGACTTGGGATGCGGGCCGTCCCGCAGTTTTTCGAAAGGCACCGGGGTCGTCCCCGTTGACAGAAATACACAGCACCCTTGTAGGAGCTGGCTTGCCAGCGATAGCGGCGTGTCAGCCGACATCATGGCTGAAGGTGCCGGTCAATCGCTGGCAAGCCAGCTCCTACAGGGGAGCGGTTACTTGATGCACTGCCCCGAACGGGCCTGGCACAGGGCAAACAACCATTTACGCAATCGCGCTAATTTCAGTTCCATACCAGCAGCTCCGCAGGTGTCGGGTTGTAGGCGTTGCACGGGTTGTTCAGTTGCGGACAGTTGGAAATCAGCACGATCACATCCATTTCGGCACGCAGGTCGACGTACTTGCCCGGTGCGGAAATCCCGTCTGCAAAGGTCAACCCGCCATCGGCCGTGACCGGCACGTTCATGAAGAAATTGATGTTTGGTCCGATGTCGCCCTTGCCCAGTCGACCGTCATGCGCACAGGCGCGCAGGTAGTTGTCGCGGCAGCTGTGCATGTAGCGTTTTTCCAGCGCGTAACGCACGGTGTTGCTCTCTTGCGCGCAGGCGCCGCCGAGGGTGTCGTGGCGCCCGCAGGTGTCGGCGACGATTGTCAGCATCGGCTTGCCAAGGTTGGAATACAGCACGCTGCCGGTGCTCAGGTACACGCTGTTCTGACGGCGCAAGGTGCGCTGCACGTCGTAGCGCTCCTTGGGGTTGGCAACGCTGTAGAACAACGTATCGACGGCCTGATTGCCTTCCAGATCGAGGATGCGCAGGGTTTGACCGGCCTTGACTTCCATCAGCCAGGGTTCACCGGCGGGGATGGTGGCGCGGTAGATCGCGGTTTCAGGCTGCTTTTCAGTGGTGATGAGAGCGAGTGACATGGCAGCGATCCTCAGGCGAACAGACGGTCGGTGTTGATGAAACCGCGCTCGTTTTCCGGGCGCGAGGTGCGGCAGTGTTCGGCGACGCTGGCGTCGGCGTTCATCCAGCTCAGCTTCAAGGGTTTGGGGGCGTATTCCGGCGACGGATCCATCGGGTGTTGCAGGGCCGTGAGCACCACCAAGGTATCCATCGGTGCGTACAACTCGATGTAATCACCGGCCTTGGAATTGGCCTCGACGAAGTGGAAGCGCCCGGCGTCATCGACGTTCACCCGGCTGAACAGATTGAGAGTCATCAGCAGGTCCGACAGGCCCAGGCCCCACTTGCCCAGTTCCACCAGCAGGTTGTCGGTACCGTTGCGGAAGAAGCCGTTGCGCAGTTCCTGGTAGCGACCGGTGCCGTATTTTTCTGCAACCTCTTCAGCGCAGAGCACACCGCCGAGGCTGTCGCTCCAGCCGCAGGTGTCGGCGGTGATCGCGGCCAGCACGCGGCCCATGTCCGAGTACAGGCAATGGCCGGTGGTGAGCTTGGCGGTGTGTTGGCATTTGAGGCTGTCGGGCAGGTTCAGGCGTTCGGTTTTTTCATTGGCGTTGAGCAGCGTCAGGCTGACGTTGGCGCCGCCGCGAATGTCGGTCAGGCGCAGCAATTGGCCGCGTTTGAGCACGAACGAGCGATGGCCACCACCCGGCAGCATTTCTTCGGCGAAGGGCGGGAACAGTTGGGTCGAATCAGTCATCGGGAAAATCCTCTCAAGCGGTTCGAAGTGAGCCCGCCAGTTGCACCGGCAAGGCGTCGACGGCGGCACGGCTGATGCGGCGGTCGCTGTTCAAGGGAATGTCGTAGGTGATGCGCGCGCCGTAGGCCCCGGGGGCGTGCGGATCGAGGCGGACCTTGTCGAACACCAGCAAGCGCGTACCGAGGCTGAAACCTTCGGACAGGTCGTGGGTGACCATGAACACGGTCAGCCGGGTCTCGCGCCACAGTTCCAGGAGCAAGCCGTGCATGTCTTTGCGGATGCCCGGATCGAGCGCACCGAACGGTTCGTCGAGCAGCAGCACCCGCGGCTTCATGATCAGCGCCTGGGCGATGGCCAGTCGTTGCTGCATGCCGCCGGAGAGCTGCGCCGGGTATTTGTCCAGCGAATGTCCGAGGCCGACTTTGTGCAGCAATGCCGAGGCCTGTTCCCGAGCCTCACGCTTGGCGCTACCAAACAGGCGTCCGAGCAGTGGCGAGCGAGGCAGTTCGAGACCGAGGGCAACGTTGTCCAGCACGCTCAAATGCGGGAACACCGAGTAGCGCTGGAAGACCACGCCACGGCTGGCGTCCGGCTCACCGGCCAACGGTTGACCGTCGAGCAGGATCTGGCCGCGACTGGCACGCTCCTGACCGAGCAGCAGGCGCAGGAAGGTCGATTTACCGCAACCGGAGGCGCCGACCAAGGTGCAGAATTCACCCTCGTCGACGTTCAGGTTCAGGCCTTCGAGCACCACTTGATCGGCGTATTGCTGCCAGACGTTTTTAACGGTGATGAAGCTCATGCCCGCGCTCCTTCATACCAAGGGAACGCACGTTGGGTCAGGTACTTCAGGCCCCAATCCATCAGCCAGGCAAGCAGGGTGATCCACACCACGTAGGGCAAAATCACGTCCATTGCCAGGTAGCGGCGCACGAGGAAAATCCGGTAACCCAAACCGTCGGTAGAGGCGATGGCTTCGGCGGCAATCAGGAACAACCATGCCGAGCCGAGCATCAGCCGCAGCGAGATCAGCAACCGTGGCAGCAATTGCGGCAACACCACTCGCAGCATCAGGGTCCAGGTCGAGGCACCCAGGGTTTGCGCCTTGATCAGCAACTCCACGGGTATTTCCCTGGCGCGCTGTTCCAGATCCCGGGCCAGCGCCGGGGTGATGCCGATCACGATCAGCATCACCTTCGACAACTCCCCCAAGCCGAAAACGATGAACAGGATTGGCAGGATCGCCAGCGGCGGCACCATCGACAGCACCGTCAACAAGGGCGACAACGGTGCGCCAAACAGCGGCAGGGTGCCCGCGGCGATGCCCAGGCACAGACCGGCCAAGGCACTGATACCGAGGCCGATGGCCAACCGGCGCAGGCTGGACGCGGTGTCTTGCCAGAGCAGGTATTCGCCGGTGCGGCTGTCGGCGACAAACGCCAGGCGTTTCACCGCATCGGTCATCTGCACGGCGCTGGGCAGCAGCTTGTCATTGGGGTTGTCCGCCAGTCGCTCGGCCGAGCCCATGAAGTAGGCAAACAGCAACAGGGCGAACGGCAGGATCACCAACAGCAGGCGACTCGGGCGATCCGGGTGGCGATTGATCAGGCGCATGGCCAGTTCTCCTGATTACAGCTTGGCGTCGGCGGCCATCTGCACGTAGCTCGGATCGAAGCGCAGCTTGAGGTTGCCTTTGTCGCCGCTGGTCACGCCATTGGCGAAGGCCATGCCGACCGCGCTGGTGTCTTTGGCGCCTTCACCCAGCAAACCGTGCTGGAAGGAAAACTCGGCGACTTTGCGCATGGTTTCCGGCAACTGCTGACTGGTGCTGAAAGCCAAAGCTTCCTTGGGTGTGGCGAACAGTTTGGTGGTGTCCAGTTGCGCCTGGAAACCCGCCAGGTCAGTGCCCGATGCCTTGGCCATGTGTTCCAGCGCGGCTTTGCTGGCGGCGCTTTTCGCGTTCATCAACTCGACCACTTCGAACCAGGCACCCGTCAGGGCTTTGCCCAGTGCCGGGTTGTCTTTGAGGGTGGCGCTGTTGACGACCATCATGTCCATGATTTCGCCGGGGATCTGGCTGGAATTGAAGACTTCGGTCACCGCAGGCTTGGCCTTGATGTCCGAGAGCATCGGGTTCCAGGTGGTGACGGCGTTGACTTGATCGGTGTTGAAGGCGGCCGAGATATCGGCGTCGGAGGTGTTGACCACTTTCAGGTCTTTCTCGGTGAGGTTCACCGAATCCAGGGCCCGGGCCAGCAGGTAGTGCGAGACCGAGAGTTCGACCAGATTGACGTCCATGCCCTTGAGGTCGGTGAGTGTCTTGCCTTCGCCCTTGAGCACGATGCCGTCGTTGCCATTGGAGAAGTCACTGACGATCAGCGCGGTGCTGTCGACGCCACCGGCCGCAGGGATGGTCAGCGCATCCATGTTGGTCATGGTGCAGCCGTCGAACTGGCCAGCGGTGTACTGATTGATCGATTCGACGTAGTCATTGAGTTGCACCACGTCGATCTTGATACCGTACTTCTTTGCCCATTTGTCGACGATGCCCTGGCTGCCGGCGTATTCCCAAGGCATCCAGCCGGCATAGATCGTCCAGCACACGCTGAAGTGATCTTTCTGGGCGGCTTGGGACGAGAAGCTCACAAGGGCTGCGAACGCAGCGGCGAGCAGGGCGGATAAACGAAGCTGGGACATGGTGGTTCTCCAGTTGGTCAAGGGCGGACAGGAAGGCAGCGGCACCGCTAGCGGTGGCTTGTCTCCCGGGCTTTTGTCCCGCCGTGTAACCTCAACTGGAGGTCGCCAACTCTCGGACCAGCCACTCGCGCTTGCGAGCCGGAACCCTAGTCAGCCATTGCAAATTGTGGTGCCGCGAACCTGTAGTGAGTCCTGCACGGTATTGACTAAGCGAGAGCCGTGCCAAGTCTGCTCGAGGTGTCTGGCACGGGGATCAGCGAAAGGGAGGGGAGGGGCGATCAGGTGCTGTTGCATTGTGATGGTGCGTCCGTGCACTGAGATGTAGCGCGATCCGCCACTGATCAGAAGGTCAACGCCGACTGGCACTTGGGAGTAAAAATACACGGTCCACGCCATCACGGCGGTGGATATCGCCATGGTTACCGTTAATCAACGCGCGAATAGATGAAAAACCTTTCATCGGACAGATGTTTCAACGTGTTGCGCGAACGCACCAGATTCCGAAATCGATGTCTGATCTTTCGACAGTCAGCAACATTTGACTGTCGCCTGCCAGCGTCGCTGGTGTGGCTAACCCGCGGTCCAGGAGGCCGCTATGTATCGCCGAATTCTACTGCTTGCTGTGTTGGGATTGTCCCTTGGTGGGTGCGTGCCCTATTACGATGAAGGAGGCAGTTACTACCGTTCCGAAGTCTATACCTCGCCGGCGCCGACCTATTACGCCGGGGGCAGTTCCTACTATTCCAATGGCGGCGGTTACTACTCGCCAGCTCCCCGGTACTACTCACCGCCAGCGCGGTACTACCAGCCGACGCCGCGTTATTACTCGCAGCCGCGGGTCTATCAATCGGCTCCACGCTATTACCAGTCGGCCCCGCGTCATTATCAGTCATCGCGCGGCGACTACCGGGCGCATCAGAACCAGGGTTGGGATGGCCGCAGCAATCGAGGCGGTTGGGACAAAAACCGAGGCCACGACGGACGGCGGGGCGGTAGTGGCGATCATAACGGTCGTGGCGATCACGATGGCCGCGGCGGTCACCGCTGATCCTTACAACAATGCAATTCCAATGTGGGAGCTGGTTAGCTCCCACATTTTTTTGCGGACTTCAGTAATTCAACAAATCCGCCAACGGATGCCGACCTTCCCAAACCTTATGGAAATGCGCCTGCACCACCGCGTCCGGCACATTGTTGATGTCCGGCCAATGCCAGTGGGGCGTCTGATCCTTGTCGATCAACCGTGCACGCACGCCTTCGCTGAATTCCGGATGACGACAGCAGTTGAGACTCAGGGTGTATTCCATCTCAAAGACCTGGGCCAGCGACAGGTGTTTGGCGCGAATGATCTGTTCCCACACCAGATGCGCAGTCAAGGGTGAGCCTTCGCTCAGGGTCCTGGCGGCGCGACTCATTATCGGGTCGCTGTTGTCGCGCAGGGCGCTGATGGCTTTCCAAGCACAACGCACATCGCTGACATCCAGCAGTTCGTCGATTTGCTGGCGACGCGGCAGCCACTGGGCTTCAGGCATTTGCGCTACTGCTTCTTGCTGCAACGCCTTGAGCAGACTGTTGAGCTGCATCGGTGTCTGTTCCTGCCAGTTCAATTGCAGCAGGCCTTCGATCAAATCCGCTTGCTGCTCATCGCGCAGAAACCGATCCGCCAGATCCAGATCGATCGCATCGCGGCCATTCATGTGCGCGCCGGTCAGGCCAAGAAACAGGCCGAGTTTGCCCGGTAGCCGCGACAGAAACCAACTGGCGCCAACGTCCGGGTACAGGCCGATGCTGATTTCCGGCATCGCCAAACGGCTGCTTGGCGTGACAATGCGGATGCTTGCCCCTTGCAACAGGCCCATGCCACCGCCGAGCACATAACCATGGCCCCAGCAGATCAGCGGTTTCGGGTAGGTGTGCAGGCGAAAGTCCAGGCGATATTCCGCCGCGAAGAATTGCGCGGCCAGGGGCGGCACTTCACCGGGGTGGGCGCGACAGGCTTCGACCAGGCTGCGCACTTCGCCACCGGCGCAAAAGGCCTTGGGGCCATTGCCGCGCAGCAGGACGCAGACGATTTGCGGATCTTTGGCCCAAGCGTCCAGTCGGTCGCGCAGGGCATTGATCATTGGCAGTGACAGGGCGTTGAGCGACTTTTCGGCATCCAGGCTGGCGATGCCGATACGGGCGCCGTCGGTGCCGGTGAGCTCTTCGAAGTGCAGATTCATCGTGACCTCGATCGGGAATTTGAGGGTTAAGTATGATCGCTGTGCAAGAAAGCGCCGGATCTGCATCAGATCAATTGACAAGCGTGGTGCGCTTTCCTAGGGTTCGCCCCATTGTTTTTGCCGGATGTAACCATGACTGCTGATGACCGTATCAAACTCGAACCGAGCTGGAAGGAGGCGCTGCGTGCCGAATTCGACCAGCCCTACATGACAGAGTTGCGAAATTTTCTGCAGCAGGAGCGGGCGGCCGGCAAGGAGATCTATCCGCCAGGGCCGATGATCTTCAATGCACTCAATTCCACGCCGCTGGACAAGGTCAAAGTCGTCATCCTCGGTCAGGATCCCTACCACGGTCCGGGTCAGGCCCATGGCTTGTGCTTCTCGGTGCAACCGGGCGTGCCGGCGCCGCCGTCGCTGGTGAACATTTACAAAGAATTGAAGCGCGACCTGAACATCGACATTCCCAACCATGGCTACCTGCAAAGTTGGGCGGATCAGGGCGTACTGATGATCAACACCACCATGACCGTCGAACGGGCCAACGCCAACGCGCACAAAGACAAGGGCTGGCAGTTTTTCACCGACCGGATCATTGAAGTGGTCAGCCAGCAACAGCCGCACCTGGTGTTCATGCTGTGGGGCGCCCATGCGCAGAGCAAGCAGAAGCTGATCGATGCGACCAAGCATCTGGTGCTGACCTCGGTGCACCCGTCGCCGCTGTCTGCCTATCGCGGCTTCCTCGGTTGCGGACACTTCAGCCGCACCAACAAGTTTCTGGAACAGAATGGCGAGACGCCGATCGAGTGGCGGTTGCCGCCGGTTTGATGGGAATTGGTTGAGCTTTTGTGGCGAGGGAGCTTGCTCCCGCAGGGCTGCGAAGCAGCCCTGAATTCTGCAATCCGATTTCTTCTGACACACCATGCACATAGGCTTTACGACTGCTGCGCAGCCGAGCGGGAGCAAGCTCCCTCGCCACAGGTGGAGTTAAATTTCTGGTTCTTCCGGTTGTCGATTCCAATACTTGAACAACGGCTCTGCCAGAAACAACACAAACAACAGCCGCATCACCTGCATCGCCGTCACCAGCGGCACCGACAATTGCAGGGTCTCCGCCGTCAGGCTCATTTCGGCAATCCCGCCGGGCATCATGCCCAAGGTCAGCGAACGCAGATCCAGATGGGTCAGCGCACTCAAACCCAATGCCGCCACCGTTGCGATCAACATGGTCAGGACGGTGCCAATCAGTGTCCGCCCCATGAAAGAGGGCGCACGCCGGAAAAACTGCCGATTGAAGTGACAGCCCAAGCCGCTGCCGATCAACCATTGGCCGATCTGACTGCCGCCGTCAGGCAAACCGATGTGCAAGTCCCAGCCGATGCTCACTGCCGCACTCACCAGCAACGGTCCGAACAACCAGGGGTTGGGTTGACGCAGCCGTTCCCAGATCCAGGCCGCCAAAGCGCCCGCGGGAAGCAAAATCGCCAGCCAGCGCCAATCGATGCTGCCGGCGTAGGAGAGTGGCGCACCGTCGCCCAACAGATATTTGAACGCTGCCGGCACACAGAGCACTACCACCAACACGCGCAGACTCTGGCCTGCCGCTACCCGGCTGAGAACCGCGCCATTGCGTGCACCGAGGTTGACCATCTCGCCGGAACCGCCGGGCATGCTGGAGAAAAACGCAGTGGCGCGATCCTCACCGGTGCGGCGCATCAGCCACACACCGACGACCGCCGACAGGCTGGTGACTAGCGCACCGAAGAAGATCAAACCGAAATGACTGAGTACCTGCTCCATTACCACCGGAGTGAAATGCAGGCCGATACCGATACCGACGATCCACTGGCCGCACTTGCGGCCGCCAGGGATTTCCGCCAATTGCCAGGGTGTCAGGCAGCGCACGAGGATGATCGCCAGCAACGAACCGACCATCCACGGCAAAGGCCAGCCGACCTGGCTGGCAAGGAAACCGCCGAGCAGGCCGACCAGCGGGGTTCCCCACCAGGCTTTGAAAGGTGTTCGATCAGACATCGGCAACAACGCGCCGCGCAACTGAACGTTTACGCCAGATGCGCGCAATCGGCACCAGCAACATGACCACGATCAACCCCCAGACACCGACGGTGATACCGCTCGACCAGAGAATATCCAGCGAACCATTGGAAATCGACAGCGCCCGACGCAGATTCTGCTCCATCAAACCACCGAGGATGAAGCCCAGCAAAACCGGCGACAACGGGAAGTCCAGCTTGCGCAGGATGTAACCGAAGATGCCGATGCCGATCATCAGGAACAGATCGAAGGTCGTGGCATGCACGGCGTACACGCCAATGGCGGTGATGATGGCGATCATCGGCACCAGCGCCCAGTTCGGCACGGCAAGGATTTTGGTGAAGATGCGGATCATCGGGATGTTCAGGATCACCAGCATGATGTTGGCGATGAACAACGATGCGATCAGGCCCCAGACGATGTCCGGTTGCTGCTGAAACAGCAGTGGGCCTGGCGTGATGTTGTACAGCGACAGCGCGCCGATCATCACGGCTGTGGTGCCCGAGCCAGGGACGCCGAGGGTCAGCATCGGCACCAATGCACCGCAGGCTTCTGCGCCAATGGCGGTTTCCGGAGCGGCCAGGCCACGTTTGTCGCCCTGTCCGAATTTTCCGCTTGGGCCAGCGATGCGTTTCTCGGTCATGTAGGCCACAGCACTGGCCAACGTTGCGCCAGCACCTGGCAGCACACCCATGATGAACCCGAGCACACCGCAACGCATGTTCACCCAGAACACCGAAGCCGCTTCCTTGAAATTGAACAACATCCGCCCGGTGGCCTGGAACGCTTCTTGGCCACGGTGGGTTTTTTCCAGCAGCAACAGAATTTCGCTGATGGAGAACAGGCCCAGCACCAGCACCACGAACTGAATACCGTCAGTGAGGTGGATGTTGTCACCGGTGAACCGGTACACACCGCTGTTGGCATCAATGCCGACGGTCGACAGGAACAGCCCGATCAGCGCCGCGATAAACGTCTTGAGGGGCCGATCACCTGCCATGCCGCCGAGACAGACAATCGCAAATACCATCAGTACGAAGTATTCCGCGGGACCGAAGGCAATCGCCCATTTCGCCAGCATCGGCGCGAACACGACCATCCCGCAGGTCGCGATAAATGCACCAATGAACGAGCTCCACGCCGACAGTGACAACGCGACACCGGCCAGACCCTGACGGGCCATCGGGTAGCCGTCGAGGGTGGTCATGACGGTCGAAGCTTCGCCCGGGATGTTCAGCAAAATCGAACTGATCCGCCCGCCATATTCGCAACCCAGGTAAACCGCGGCCAACAGGATCAATGCCGACTCCGGTGGCAGGCCCAATGCGAAGGCGATCGGGATCAGCAACGCCACGCCGTTGATCGGCCCCAGGCCCGGAAGCAGGCCGACGACCGTACCGATCAGCGTGCCGCTGAGTGCAGTCACGAAGTTGTAAGGGGTTAACGCGACACCGAAGCCGTGACTCAAATAACCAAGCGTATCCATATCAGTTCTCCAGAACGTCGAGCAGGCCCAGAGGCAGTGGCACGTCCATGACTTTGTCGAACAGCAGGTACAGACCGACGCTCATCAGGCTGATGATGATCGCGCCCGGCAGCCAGCGCCCGCCGTACAGGCGAGCCAGAGGAATGCCAACCAACATGCTGCTGAGGATGAAACCCAGCGGTTCGAACAGTCCGGCGAAGACCAGTAGCAACAGCACGCAGATACCGATCTTGGTCAGGGTCTCGCGATCCATCGGCGGATCTTCATCGGTGTGCTTGATCGGCGAAGGGCGATACACCATGTAAACCAGGGCCAGGCCCATCAGCCCCAGCATCAGCAGCGGGAACGCGCGCGGGCCGATCGGTTCGTAGGAAAACGGTGCCTGATAGGGCAAAGCCATCAGCACCAGGCTGGCACAGGCCAGCAACAGCACCGAAGCAAAAATGCGTTGTAAGAGCATGGGGAACTCCTGTGCTGCGACTCCGTGAAAGGGGAGTCGCAGCCGCTAGACAGAGGCGATCACTGAATCAGGCCGAACTCTTTGGCCAGCACTTTGTAGTCCGCAACCTGCTTCTTCACGTAGGTGTCCAGTTCCGGGCCGGTCATGGCGAACGGGAACAGTTCACGCTGATCGCGCAGCTTGGCGAACTCAGGCGAGGCCAGCAGTTTGTCGAAGGAGTCTTTCCACCAGGCGTAGTCTTCGTCGCTGACTTTTGGCCCGAGGTAGAAGCCACGCACCACCGGCCAGACGATGTCGTAGCCTTGCTCGCGGGCGGTCGGAATGTCCTTCATTTCCGGCTCCTCCAGACGCTTGTCGGAGAACACTGCCAACAGGCGCATGTCACCGCTCTGGATGTGCGGCATGGAGTCGGAGATGTCGGTGCTGCCGACCTGGATGTGGCCGCCGAGCAGGGCGGTGGCGATTTCACCGCCACCTTCGAGGGCAACGTAACGCAGGTCGCGCGGGTTGATGCCAGCGGCTTTGGCGATCAGGGCGGTTTGCATCCAGTCCTGGCTCCCGACGGTGCCGCCGGAACCGATCACCACTTTGCTCGGATCTTTCTTCAGCGCCTGTACCAGATCGTCGAGGGTCTTGTAGGGCGAATCGCTTTTCACCGCGATGGCGCCATAGCTAGTGCCGACCGCTGCCAGCCAGCGCACGTTGGTTTCATCGAAACGACCGAACTTGCCTTGGGCCAGGTTCAACAGCGATCCGCTGGACCATGCCACCAAAGTACCGGCATCGGCCGGACGCTGGGCGACCACCGCGTTGTACGCCACCGCGCCGACACCGCCGGGCATGTAGGTCACGCGCATCGGTTTGGTCAGCAGTTTTTCGTTGATCAGCGCGCTCTGCGCCAGTTTGCAGGTCAGGTCGAAACCTCCGCCGGGGGAGGCCGGGGCGATGCACTCCGGGCGTTTAGGTTCGGCAAGCGCGTGGCCGGTGAACAGCAGGACGCTGGCGGCGAGGGCTAGTTTACGCATTGACAGGTTCATTCATGTCTCCTTGGGAGTTGTTGTTATTGACGCACTGAATTACCAAAGGGCAACGCTATAGCTCACCAGCAGACGCACTTCGTCGGCATCGCGAGCAGAATAGTTGGAACGGTAAGTGGCATTGCGCAGGCGCACGGCGACATCCTTGGGCGCGCCGCTTTGTACAACATATTTAATCTCGCTGTTGCGTTCCCACACTGTGCCTTCGTCGCCGTTCTTGAGCTTGATGTTGTCACCGCTCACGTAACGGCTCATGAAACTCAGGCCCGGGATGCCGAGCTTGACGAAGTCGAAGTCATAACGCGCTTGCCAGGAATGCTCTTCGGCGCCGGAAAAGTCGTTGATCTGTACGAAGTTGACCAGGTAGGGGTCGGCACCATCTACATACGGGAAGGCGGTGTCACCGGCCAGTACGGTAGGGCTGACGCTGGAGAGGCGGGTAGGCGCGAATGCCCGGGTCTGCAAGGACTGCATGGGTGACTTACTCCGTTTATTGTTCTTATTTATCGAAAACGCTTCGAGGCGTTTTTCGGATCGCTGCGTGGCAACAGCGACGGCAGTCGAAACTGCCCGTGGCTGGACTCTAACGAGCTAACCTTTCGCTAACCTTTCAGAAGACTTTCGCGTTTTTTTAGGCTTCACAGTGGCGGATGCGGCTGTAAACTCCGCGCCAAAGAATGGCGTCGACCATCCCTGAATGAGGTAAAAATCCATGCGTGTCCTGCTCGTCGAAGACCATCTGCAGCTCGCCGAAAGTGTCGCCCAGGCGCTCAAGAGCACCGGGCTGACCGTGGATGTGCTGCACGACGGCGTAGCGGCCGACCTGGCGCTGGGCAGCGAGGAATACGCCATGGCGATCCTCGACGTCGGCTTGCCGCGCATGGATGGATTCGAAGTGCTGGCGCGGCTGCGTGCGCGGGGCAAGAACCTGCCGGTCCTGATGCTGACCGCCCGCAGCGACGTAAAGGATCGGGTGCATGGCCTGAACCTCGGCGCCGACGATTACCTGGCCAAGCCTTTTGAACTCACTGAACTCGAAGCCCGGGTCAAAGCCTTGTTGCGCCGCAGCGTGTTGGGCGGTGAGCGTATTCAGCGCTGTGGTGTGCTGGCCTACGACCTGGAAACACGGCGCTTCACGCTGGGTGAAGAATTGCTGACCCTGACCTCCCGCGAGCAAGCGGTGCTTGAAGCGCTGATCGCACGCCCTGGTCGGGTGATGAGCAAAGAGCAATTGGCGTCCCAGGTGTTCGGCCTCGACGAAGAAGCCAGCCCCGATGCGATCGAAATCTACGTGCACCGCTTGCGCAAGAAACTGGACGGTCAACCGGTTGCCATCGTGACCTTTCGCGGCCTCGGCTATTTACTGGAAAGCCGCGATGCATAAGCCCAGCAGCCTGCGCTGGCGGTTGCTGTGGAACCTCGCACTGTTGCTGGTGGTGTTGATGCTGGCCAGTGGATTGAGCGCTTACTGGAACGGCCGCGAAGCCGCCGACACCGCGTATGACCGGACCTTGCTGGCGTCGGCCCGGACCATCGCCGCCGGCCTGTCCGAACGCGACGGCAGCCTCAGTCTCGACGTACCTTACGTGGCCCTCGATACGTTTGCCTACGACAGCGCCGGACGGATTTTTTATCTGGTCAACGACATCAACCAGAAGCTGATCTCCGGTTATGAAAACCTTCCGCCACCGCCACCGGGTACGCCACGCACCGATAACTATCCTGCCCTGGCCCGCTTCTACAATGCGACGTATCAGGGGCAGAACGTGCGCGTCGTCAGCCTGCTCAAGGCGGTCAGCGAACCGAACATGAACGGCATGGCGGAAATCCGTGTGGCGGAAACCGATGAAGCCCGGGTCAGCATGGCCCGCAGTCTGGCGGCCGATACTTTATTGCGCCTGGGCATGCTGGCGCTCGGTGCGTTGTTGTTGGTGTGGTTTGCGGTCAGTGCGGCATTGCGTCCGCTGGAACGCTTGCGCACGGCGGTGGAGGAGCGACAACCCGATGATCTGCGGCCGCTGCCCCTGGTGGAAGTGCAGCGCGAATTGTGGCCGCTGGTGCGTGCGCTCAATCACTTTACCGAGCGTTTACGCGAGCAGTTCGAGCGCCAGGCGCAGTTCATTGCCGATGCCGCCCATGAATTGCGCACACCGCTGGCAGCGCTCAAGGCGCGACTGGAACTGGGCATGCGTTCGGCTGAGCCCGACACGTGGCGCAGCACCCTGGAAACTGCCGCCCAGGGCACCGATCGCTTGACCCATCTGGCTAACCAACTGCTCTCTCTGGCGCGGGTCGAAAATGGCGCCCGGGCGATTGCCGAGGGTGGCGCGCAGTTGCTGGATCTGAGTCAGTTGGCGCGTGAGCTGGGCATGGCCATGGCACCGCTGGCCCACAAACGTGGCGTCGCACTGGCGCTGGAGGCAGACGAACCGGTATGGATGCGAGGCGAGCCGACATTGCTGAATGAACTGCTGAGCAATCTGGTGGACAACGCCCTGGCCCACACGCCAACGGGTGGCAATGTGATTTTGCGTGTTACCGCACCGGCGGTGCTGGAGGTCGAAGATGACGGCCCGGGCATTCCCGCTGAAGAGCGTGGCCGGGTGTTCGAGCGGTTTTACCGGCGAAATCAGCATGTCGCCGGATCAGGTTTGGGGTTGGCGATTGTCGGAGAAATCTGCCGCGCACATCTGGCGCAAATCAGCCTGCATGATGGAGAGCACGCAGGGTTGAAGGTGCGGGTGAGTTTTACTGCGGGGGAGTAACACTCTATCTGTGACTAGGGGGCTGGCATTCATGTTCAGTAAAACATCGAACGGGTTTCTTCCAGATCGTCGCACAGCACCTTGTCGTCAAAGTCGATGCCCAGCGTCTTGAGTGCCGGCACGTTCAAGACATCGACGCGGGCGAATGGATGGTCGGTATCCTTGTGGCAATACAGGCTGGCAATCTGCACCAGGTCCGCATAATCGACCTGTGCAGAGTGGCGTTTGAAGTCCAGGTATAGCCGCGGCACTTGTACGAGCTTGTTTGGAAACTCCCAGACTTTGAGCAGTTTTTCGCCAATCAGTGGATGTATTTCGTCGATCACGTGATTGAGGCTGACGGGGTCGGACAACAATTCATAATGGTCTTCGGCATAGGTCAGGATCGGCAGCACGCCAATCTGGTGCACCAGCCCGCCGAGCGCGGCTTGATCGGGTTTAAGCCGGGTGTAACGGCGACACAGGGCATAGCTGACCCCGGCAATTTCCAGGCTTTTGCGCCAGACATCGCGCATTTTCTGCTCCACGACATCGGAGCGGGCATGAAAAATCTGCTCCATCACCAGCCCGATGGCCAGGTTACAGCTGTAGTTGATGCCCAGGCGTGTGATTGCGGTGTGCAGATCGGTCACTTCCTGGGTGGCACGCAACAGCGGGCTGTTGACCACTTTGATCAGGCGCGCCGACAGCGCGGTATCGCGACCGATCACTTTGCTCAGGGTACTGACGCTGACTTCCGGGTTTTCAGCGGCCTTGCGAATTTGCAGGGCCACTTCCGGCAACGTTGGCAGAACCAGGTCATCGTTATTGATGGCCTCAACCAAATCCTGTTGGATCTTTTCCGCCAGCTCGCTCATTTAGTTTCTCTAGGTGTTGCGTCAAGTGCTGCCGTTATTGCTGGATTTCGCGATCGCGGTCCAGTTCATAGGGCAGGTCGAGCAGCTGTAAGGAGGGACCTTCAAGCGCCCCCAAGTGGATATCCCCACTTTCTGCTGCTTCGGCTTGCAACACAGCCAGGAGTTCAATGTTTTGCCCGGCGCGGGCGGCAATCACCACTTCGCCGATGGAGCTGCCATGGGTCGAAGAAAACAGCTGGATGCCCGGCTCCGGCAATTCGTCGGCACTGAGTTGCAGACGATACAAGCGGCGCTTGAGTTTGCCCAGATACTGCATCCGCGCGACGATTTCCTGGCCGGTGTAACAGCCTTTCTTGAAACTCACGCCACCAACAGCCTGCAGGTTGAGCATCTGCGGGATGAACAGCTCGCGGGTGCCCGGCATGACCTGGCCGATCCCGGCGCGAACCTGGCCCAGCAGCCATTGGTTCAAATCGCCTTCGCTCAAGTCGGCGGATAATGTGCCCTTGATGGCATCGGCCTGATCGGCGGCGACCCACAACTCGGCCCGTTCTGGCGAGACGCGAATCGCGATCAAACCATCGTTGCGTACAACGCTGTCGGTTTCTGTCGGCAGCTCAAGGCCGAGACGACCCAGTGCCGCTTCGCCACGCTCAATGCCGAAGCGGACCCACGCAGCGCTTTCATCGGTCAATTTGGACTTGGAGAACACCGCGTATTTTTTCAGGTCTGCCAGTTGAGGCTCCAGCAACTCGGTGGCCATGGCCATGAGCACACCATCACCTTCAAGCAGGATGCGAAAACTCGATTGCATCCGGCCTTTTTGCGTGCAGCGCGCGCCGAGGCTGGACCGGGCGTCGCTCAGGTAATTGAGATTGCAGGTCAGTTGGCCTTGCAGGAACTTGCCAGCGTCCGCGCCGCGAACCGCGAGAACACCTTCGTGAGACAGGGAGCAGAAAAAAGCAGAATCGGCCATGGGTCATCGCAGGGTAAAAAGTCTGGTAGACATCATAAGGGGGCGCCTTCGAAATGGGTAGTTAACAAAGGATCGTCGGTGACCGACCAAAGCCGACTGTTCGGTGAGGATCGGGCCTGTATACTTGCGGCCTATTTGAGGAGCGCTCCATGGTCGAAGATGTAGAACTGAATCGCCTCTACTGGCACAGCCGCCGCGGCATGCTTGAGCTTGACGTGTTGCTGGTACCGTTCACGAAAGAGGTTTACGCAACGCTCAACGAGGTGGATCGAGCGTTGTACGTCCGCCTGTTGACGTCTGAAGATCAGGACATGTTCGGTTGGTTCATGGAGCGTACCGAATCGGAAGATCCGGAGCTTCAGCGCATGGTTCGCATGATTCTGGATCGTGTCCAACCCAAGTAATGCGTTCGAATGCCGCTGGCATGCCTCACGGCAGTTGCTGGCGGCGTATCTGTTGGCTCAGCTGTTCGCGCTGGGTTCGCTGTTTCTACTGTCTATTGCGCTCTGGGCCAGCGTACTCGGGGCTTTGCTGTGCGTGGCTCACGGTATCTGGTTGTTGCCCCGGCAAATCTTGCTGACGCATCCGCAGGCATTCTGCGGCTTGCGTCGCGATGCCGATGGCTGGCAATTATGGAGTCGGGCGGGGGGATGGCAGCCGGTGCAGCTGCGGCCGGACAGCCTGGCGTTACCGTTGGTCGTGGTGTTGCGATTTCGGTTGAGTGGCGAGCGCCGGGTCAGGGCCATTTGCGTGCCCCGGGATTCGCAGGCGGCGGATGTGCACCGACGCCTGCGGGTCCGGCTCAAGTTCAGCCGGCGTAGGTGGGCGGCACCAGAATAGTGTCCAGCGCGACCGGCAACAGGTCCGGGTAGTCGAGGGTGTAATGCAGGCCTCGGCTTTCCTTGCGTTCCATGGCTGACAGGATCATCAGCTCGGCGACCTGGGCCAGGTTGCGCAATTCGATCAGATCCCGGCTGACCTTGTAGTTACTGTAGAACTCGTCAATTTCATCGAGCAACAGTTGCACGCGGTGTTGAGCCCGTTGCAGGCGTTTGTTGGTGCGCACGATGCCGACGTAGTCCCACATGAATCGCCGAAGCTCATCCCAGTTGTGCGCAATGATCACGTCTTCATCGGAATCGGTGACCTGGCTCGCGTCCCAGGTGGGAAGGAGGGCCGGCATGGTTACGCGGGGCAATTGCTCAATAATGTCCGCTGCCGCCGATCGCGCATACACAAAGCATTCCAGCAGTGAGTTGCTGGCCATGCGATTGGCACCATGCAGGCCGGTGAAACTGGTTTCGCCAATCGCATACAGGCCCGGCACGTCGGTGCGGCCCCGTTGATCGACCATCACGCCTCCACAGGTGTAGTGCGCCGCCGGCACCACCGGGATCGGTTGTTTGGTGATATCGATCGAAAACTCGAGGCAGCGCTCGTACACCGTCGGGAAGTGCGTCTTGATGAATGCTTCAGGTTTATGGCTGATGTCCAGATAGACACAGTCGACGCCCAGACGCTTCATCTCATGGTCGATGGCCCGGGCGACGATGTCCCGTGGCGCCAGCTCGGCCCGGGGGTCGAAACGCTGCATGAAGCGTTCGCCGTTGGGCAGTTTCAGGTGCGCCCCTTCGCCGCGCAGGGCTTCGGTGATCAGGAAACTCTTGGCCTGCGGGTGATAAAGGCAAGTCGGGTGGAACTGGTTGAACTCCAGGTTCGCCACCCGGCAGCCCGAGCGCCAGGCCATGGCAATGCCATCGCCGCAGGCACCGTCAGGGTTGCTGGTATAGAGGTAGACCTTGGCGGCGCCGCCGGACGCGAGAATGACAAAACGTGCGCCGTAAGTGTCGACCTGGCCGGTGCCGCGATTGAGCACATAGGCGCCGAGGCAGCGATCGCCTTCCAGGCCCAGGCGTTTTTCGGTGATCAGATCGACCGCAACCCGCTGTTCCAGCAATTCGATGTTGGGTCTTTTCCCGGCTTGATCGAGCAAGGTTCTGAAAATCGCCGCGCCCGTCGCATCCGCGGCGTGGATGATGCGCCGATGACTGTGGCCGCCTTCACGGGTCAGATGAAACTCGAACCCGCCATCGTCTGTGCTCGAGTGCTCATCACGGGTGAAAGGGACGCCCTGGTCGATCAGCCATTGGATGGCTTCCTTGCTGTGCTCGACGGTGAAACGCACGGCATCTTCATGACACAGGCCACCGCCCGCGTTGAGTGTGTCATCGACATGGGACTCAACGGTATCGGTGTCATCCAGTACAGCCGCGACACCACCTTGCGCCCAGAAGGTCGAGCCATTGGCGAGGTTGCCCTTGCTCAGTACCGCGATGCGCAAATGACCGGGCAAGGTCAGCGCAAGGCTCAAGCCGGCAGCGCCGCTGCCGATTACCAGAACATCGTGTTGAAACTGTTGGCTCATTTCAGGATTCCGCTCAAAGCGACCCGGGTCGGGGTTGGCGCACCTGGACTGGCGAGTCAAGGCAGCCGCACAGCCCACTAGTATATAGAGGAGGGGAGCGGCACAATACCCGAGCGAGCATGGCATTGTGAAACTACTGTGACGGAAAATACCGGACGCTTCGTCGGGTGGATTTTCTGCCTTTTAGGCGACACGAAGACTGTATCGTCGATTTAACAGTGTTTTTCCCTGCACGGTTGCACAATGTCGGGACAGCACAGCTATAAATAATTGGAACTTTTGCCAAAGTGCCAAGATCAATAGACCGTTGCCTGAATCAAGGGACAGTGTCGGTTTCGTTGCGGGATCGGTGTTTGATCCTTGCTGAAGAATCCGATGACAAGATTATTCGCGCAGCCGGGTCAACTCGCGCTGCGCTTTTCGTGCGTGCCAAATCAGAGCCCGCAGGAAACTTGCCTGGAGGGGGAGAACTTTTGCGAAAAGCCCGAGTCTATGTTTGCAAGTCTGGTGGTTTAGTTCTGCAAGCCTCCTCCGAGCTTATCGAGGAGTGTTCATGCTAACCCAGGAAGAGGATCAGCAACTGGTCGAACGCGTTCAGCGCGGCGACAAGCGTGCTTTCGATCTGCTAGTGCTGAAATACCAGCACAAAATTCTCGGGTTGATCGTGCGTTTTGTGCACGACACCCATGAAGCCCAGGATGTGGCGCAGGAAGCCTTTATCAAGGCCTACCGTGCGCTAGGAAATTTCCGCGGAGACAGCGCGTTTTACACGTGGCTTTACCGCATCGCCATCAACACGGCGAAAAACTATCTGGTTTCACGCGGCCGTCGGCCGCCGGATAGCGATGTCAGTTCCGAGGATGCAGAGTTCTACGATGGCGATCATGGCCTCAAGGATCTCGAGTCGCCAGAGCGGGCTTTGCTGCGGGATGAGATCGAAGGCACCGTCCATCGAACCATTCAGCAACTGCCGGAAGATTTGCGTACGGCGTTAACTTTACGTGAGTTTGATGGTCTGAGTTACGAGGACATTGCGAGCGTTATGCAATGTCCTGTGGGCACCGTGCGCTCCCGGATCTTCCGCGCCCGGGAGGCCATCGATAAAGCCCTGCAGCCGTTGTTGCAGGAAAACTAAAGACAGCGGCGACAGCCAAGAGAGGAACGCCATGAGTCGTGAAGCCCTGCAGGAATCGCTGTCCGCAGTGATGGATAACGAAGCGGACGAATTGGAATTGCGTCGGGTATTGAATGCCTGTGACGATGTTGAAACCCGTGACACCTGGGCTCGTTATCAGATCGCTCGGGCAGTGATGCACAAGGATCTGCTGCTTCCACGCCTGGACATCGCAGCGGCTGTTTCTGCTGCGCTGGCTGACGAAGCCGTACCGGCAAAAGCCTCCCGTGGACCATGGCGCAGCCTGGGTCGTCTGGCGGTCGCAGCTTCGGTGACCCTTGCGGTGTTGGCGGGTGTTCGCCTGTACAACCAGGACGAGATCGCCGGTGTTGAACTCGCGCAGCACTCCACCCAGCCTGGCCTGGCCGTTCCTCAAGTAAAAGGCCCAGCTGTTTTGGCCGGCTATAATGAGAGCTCGGAAGCTACCGGCCCAATGGCCAATGGCGTATTGCAAGGCCAGCCAGGCTTGAACGATCAACGTCTGCCAGGTTACTTGCGCCAACATGCACAACAGGCTGCATTGAAAGGAACTGAGAGCGCGCTGCCTTACGCTCGTGCTGCAAGCCTGGAAAACCGTTAAGGAGGATCATGCGCGCCATACCTCTACTTACGCTTCTGCTCAGTGGCTGGTTCATTGTTCCAGCCCACGCCGATGACGCTCAGGACTGGTTGAACCGTCTTGGCCAGGCCGAGCGACAGCAAAGCTTTCAGGGTACTTTCGTCTACGAGCGTAACGGTAGTTTTTCTACCCACAACATCTGGCATCGCGTCCAGGATGGCAAAGTCCATGAGCGGTTGCTCCAGCTCGATGGCTCTGCCCAGGAAGTTGTGCGCATTGATGGGAATACTCAATGCGTCAGCGGCATGTTGATAGCAGGACTGGGGGACTCTCCCAATTCTGCCGCTCGCGCACTCGATCCACAAAAGCTCAAGAATTGGTATGACCTTGCGGTTGTCGGCAAGTCGCGCGTGGCGGGTCGCCCCGCAGTGATTGTATCGCTGAAGCCCCGCGACCAGCATCGTTACGGTTTTGAACTGCATCTGGACAAAGAAACCGGCCTGCCACTCAAATCCTTGTTGCTGAGCGACAAGGGGCAATTGTTGGAGCGTTTCCAGTTCACGCGACTGGATACCGCGCAGGCCCCATCCGACAGCGAGTTGCAGCCAGGCGCCGATTGCAAACCGGTCAAACTCGAAAGTGACAAGGCTTCCGCCGTCAAGGTGGCGCAGGTTTGGCACTCTGACTGGTTGCCCCCAGGTTTCGAGCTGATTGCCAGTGCCGCACGCAAAGACCCGGCCACCAAAGCTCAGGTCAATAGCCTGATGTATGACGATGGTCTGGCGCGCTTCTCGGTGTTCCTCGAGCCGCTGAATGGTGCCCCGGTCATCGATACCCGCACTCAATTAGGGCCTACCGTTGCAGTGTCCCGGCGCTTGACCACGGCCCAGGGCGATATGATGGTGACCGTTGTCGGTGAGATACCGCTGGGTACTGCTGAACGAATCGCGCTTTCAATGCGCACCGACGCTACTGCAACCAAGCAGTGAGCTGAAATCGAAATGTTTGGTGAGCATTTCAGTTTGCAAAATCCCCCAAAATTTTTTATAGGTCAGAGCCCCTCGGCTCTGGCCTTGTTTGTTGTTCCCGGAACAAAAATACCGGCGTATTGTTCCCGGTGTTCCTTGCTCCATATCGCTTAACCCTGCTCGTCGTAACGGGAGCCGTATGTCGATACCAAGCTTGAAGTCTTATCTTTCCATCTTTGCCACTGTGCTGTTACTCGGTCAGGCGGTCACCGCGCAAGCGGTCGAATTGCCTGACTTCACGCAGCTGGTCGAGCAGGCCTCGCCTGCGGTAGTGAACATCAGTACCACGCAAAAGCTGCCGGATCGCAAAGTAAACCAGCAAATGCCTGATCTCGAAGGCTTGCCACCGATGCTGCGCGAGTTCTTCGAGCGGGGCATGCCGCCGCCTCAATCTCGATCGCCCCGTGATCGTCAGCGCGAAGCGACCTCTCTGGGGTCGGGTTTCATCATTTCACCTGACGGCTACATCCTGACCAACAATCATGTGATTGCCGATGCCGACGAAATACTCGTGCGTCTCGCTGACCGCAGTGAAATGAAAGCGAAGCTGGTTGGCACCGATCCGCGTTCTGACGTGGCGTTGCTGAAAATCGAAGGCAAGGACCTGCCGGTCCTGAAACTCGGTAAATCCCAGGACCTCAAGGCTGGTCAGTGGGTTGTCGCGATTGGCTCGCCATTCGGCTTTGACCACACCGTCACCCAAGGCATCGTCAGTGCCGTCGGTCGCAGTCTGCCTAACGAAAACTATGTGCCATTCATTCAGACTGACGTGCCGATCAACCCGGGTAACTCCGGTGGTCCGTTGTTCAACCTGAACGGTGAAGTGGTCGGGATCAACTCGCAGATCTACACCCGTTCCGGTGGCTTCATGGGGGTGTCGTTCGCGATCCCTATCGACGTGGCCATGGACGTTTCCAATCAGCTGAAATCCGGCGGAAAAGTCAGCCGTGGCTGGTTGGGTGTCGTGATTCAGGAAGTGAGCAAGGATCTGGCTGAGTCGTTCGGTCTGGATAAACCAGCCGGTGCGCTGGTGGCTCAGATCCAGGACGATGGTCCGGCTGCCAAGGGCGGTTTGCAGGTCGGTGACGTGATTCTGAGCATGAATGGTCAACCGATCGTCATGTCGGCGGATCTGCCGCATTTGGTGGGTGCATTGAAGGAAGGCGCGAAAGCTGATCTGGAAGTGATTCGCGACGGCAAGCGCAAGAATGTCGCGCTGACAGTTGGCGCTATTCCGGATGAAGACAAAGAACTGGATGGACTGCCTAAATCCAGCGTTGAACGCAGCAGCAACCGTTTGGGCGTGTCTGTCGTCGAATTGACCGACGAGCAGAAAAAAACCTACGACCTCAAGGGCGGTGTGTTGATCAAGGAAGTCCAGGACGGTCCTGCTGCCCTGATCGGCTTGCAGCCGGGTGATGTGATCACACATCTGAACAATCAGGCCATTGGCTCCACCAAGGAGTTCGCGGAAATCGCCAAGGCGTTGCCGAAGAACCGTTCGGTGTCGATGCGAGTATTGCGTCAAGGTCGCGCCAGCTTCATCACCTTCAAACTGGCTGAGTAATCCGGTTGTTGGCTGAATAAAAAACCGCCTCGAAAGAGGCGGTTTTTTTATGACTGAAACAAATCAGCCCATCATGTCCTTGATCATGCGCTCTTGCTCCATCAGCTCGCGTTGGCGTGCATCGATCCGTGACGACAGCGGGAAGTTGGTACCCGCCTTGCGCTTGGCGAAGTCCAGCTGCTGGATGGCCTGGCGATAGTCGCCGACCAGCGCAAAGTATTCGGCGCGCGCCTGATGCAGGCCGATGATGTTTCCGGACAGGCCACGAGTCTCCGCGACCTGATACCACACGTCCGGATCGTCCGGGCGCGACTTGAGCAGACCTTCGAGGGCCTTCTCCGCATCGGCGGTGCGGTTCTGTTTCAGCAACAAATCGACGCGCATCTGGTTCAGCGGATAATTGCCGGGATACTGGGCCAGCATCCGGTCAACCCGGGACTGGGCGTCCGGCAAGCGATTGTTGGTGATGTCCAGATCGACTTGAGCGAGGTTGTAGATGATCTCGTTTGGCGCCTTGGCCAGGAGCAACTTGAGATTCTCACGGGCCTCATTCAGTTGACCGCCCTTGATCTGAGCGATAGCCAAGCCATAACGCGCGACGTCACTTTTCGGGTTTTCATCAAGTAAGGCGCGGAAGCGTTTGGCGCCCAATCCCGGGGTTTCTTCATAGATCAGCTGGACGCGTGCGCGAATCAACTGATAGCGCAGGGAGTCTTCGATGCCACCTTTTGGGGCCTGCTCGGCGCGGTTGCGGGTGTCGGCGATCCGAGATTCGGTGACTGGGTGAGTCAGCAGGAATTCCGGCGGCTTGGCGTCGAAGCGATACTGACGGCCCAGGCGCTCGAACATGCTAGGCATTGATCGAGGGTCGTAACCGGCTTTTTCCAGATTGACGATGCCAATGCGGTCGGCTTCCTGTTCATTCTGGCGTGAGAACCGACGCTGTTCCTGAATCGCCGCTGCCTGGGTGCCTGCGATGGCGGCGATCCCGGCGTCGCCGGCACCTGCTGCGGCAATCACGATGCCGGCCAGCAGGGCCGCCATCATTGGCACTTGCATACGTTGCTGGGCTTCGACGCCCCGGGCGAAGTGGCGTTGCGACAAGTGAGCCAATTCGTGGGCCATCACCGAGGCATACTCGCCTTCGCTCTGGGCGTTAAGGAACAAACCGCCGTTGACCCCGACAATCCCGCCCGGCGCTGCAAAGGCGTTGAGCTGTGGGCTGTTGATCAGGATGAACTCCAGGCGCCGGTCACTGACCTGGCTGGTTTCAACCAGCCGATAAACACTGGATTCGACATAGTCCTTGAGCTGCGGGTCGTTGAGTTGCGATACCTGACTGCGCAGCATTGCCAACCAGGCGCGCCCTAACTGGTGTTCCTGTTGGGGCGAGACAATGGCAGAACTGGCGTCGCCGAGTGACGGCAAGTCGTCGGCGAAGCCCGGTGAGGCAAGCAGGCAAGCGAGCGTCAGCAGGGTAGGGCGCAAAAAAGTCATGCACAAAGCCTTAGAAGACAAAGACCTTACTGTAGCCGGACACCAGCGCTGCGACCAGATATTCTAGGCGACTCAACCACCTGAACCCGGAGTGATGCAATGATCGACGCTGTAGAGCATGACGTTGAGCTGGACGCCAGCGGCCTGAATTGCCCTTTGCCTTTGCTCAAGGCCAAGATGGAGCTCAATCGGATGGCCAGCGGCGCGGTGCTCAAGGTGGTTGCCACCGATGCGGGTTCTCAGCGTGACTTTCGCACCTTTGCCCGATTGGCCGGTCATACGCTGCTTCGTGAAGAAGATGAGGCGGGTGTATACCGCTATTGGTTGAAAAAAGCCTGAAATCTGCGGCGTTTTGTTCTTAAGGAATGTTGATGTTCAAAGTGTTACGCGACTGGATTCAGCGCTATTTCTCCGATGAAGAGGCGGTGGTGCTGGCTGTCCTGCTGTTTCTGGCGTTCACCGCTGTCCTCACGCTGGGCGGCATGCTCGCGCCGGTTCTGGCGGGGATGGTGCTGGCGTATCTGATGCAGGGGTTGGTGGTGTCTCTCGAGCGCCTGCGCGTTCCCGGCGGGGTGGCGGTGGGGCTGGTTTTTGCGTTGTTCATGGGGTTGCTTCTGGTCTTCATCGTGGTGGTCGTGCCGCTGCTGTGGCATCAACTGATCACGCTGTTCAACGAGTTGCCAGGCATGCTCGCCAAATGGCAGTCGCTTTTGTTGCTGTTGCCCGAACGTTATCCGCATCTGGTGTCCGACGAGCAGGTGTTGCGGGTCATCGAAGTGGCACGGGGCGAGATCGGCAAGTTCGGCCAGTTGGCGCTGACCTTTTCACTGTCGAGCCTGCCTCTGCTGGTGAACATCATGATCTATCTGGTGTTGGTGCCGATCCTGGTGTTCTTCTTTCTCAAGGATCGCGCAATGATCGGTGAGTGGGTGCGCGGTTATCTGCCTCGTGAGCGGGCGTTGATTACCCGTGTCGCCCGTGACATGAACCGGCAGATTGCCAATTACATTCGCGGCAAGGTCATTGAGATTTTCATTTGCGGCGGCGTGACCTACGTCGCCTTCGTTGTCCTCGAGCTCAACTATGCGGCGCTGCTGGCGTTGCTGGTGGGGATTTCGGTGGTAGTGCCGTATGTCGGGGCTGTCGTGGTGACGGTGCCGGTGTTTCTGATTGCACTGTTCCAGTGGGGTTGGAGCGATCAGTTCATTTATTTGATGGCGGTGTACGGGATCATCCAGACGCTGGATGGCAACGTGCTGGTGCCACTGTTGTTCTCGGAAGCCGTCAACATGCACCCGGTTGCGATCATCTGCGCGGTCTTGTTGTTTGGTGGGTTGTGGGGCTTTTGGGGTGTGTTCTTTGCGATCCCCCTGGCGACACTGTTCAAGGCCGTGCTGGATGCCTGGCCGCGTAAAGAGCCTGTGGTGGCACCGCTGCTTTAGATTGTAAAAAGATCGCAGCCTGCGTGGGAATATGTAATCCCGTAGCTGCCGCAGGCTGCGATCTTTTAGGAATCAGGCTTTATTCAGTGCCTGGGCCGCCGCCAAAACAGCGTCAACATGCCCGGGCACCTTCACACCGCGCCATTCCTGACGCAGCACGCCATCCTTGTCGATCAGGAACGTGCTGCGATCCACGCCCATGTATTCCTTGCCGTAGAGCTTTTTCAGCTTGATCACGTCGAACAGCTGGCAGAGCGCTTCCTCTTTGTCGCTGATCAGCTCGAAAGTGAACGCTTGCTTGGCTTTGAAGTTTTCGTGGGACTTGAGGCTGTCTCGGGAAACGCCGAACACTTCGGTGTTCGCGGCTTTGAAAGCCTCCAGCTGATCCCGAAAGCCTTGGCCCTGGGTCGTGCAGCCCGGTGTGCTGTCCTTCGGGTAGAAGTAGATCACCACCTGCTTGCCCTTCAGGCCCGCAAGACTGACGGTTTGCCCGCTGGTGGCGGGTGCTTCGAAATCGGCAACCGGTTGGTCGATGGCAACCGCCATGAGAACTTCCTTACATTGGGTTCTGTGGACGCCACGGTTCGATCAGGGCGTCGAGGTTCAGCGCGTCGGCGAAATCCAGGAACTGATCGCGCAGCCAGCTGATTTGTACGCCAGCAGGCAAGGTCACGGTAAACGTGGCATTGAGCATGGTGCCGCCGGTTTGTGGAGCCTGATACGTGTCGCACGTCAGGTTTTCCAGCTCGACGTTGTGGTCCATGAAGAACTGGCACAACTCGTTGATGATGTCCGAGCGGTAGGCCGAGCTCACGTAGGCAACGTACGGCAAAGCCTGCGGGCGGTTCTCCAGCGCTGCGCTACGCACCACGTTGACGGTGAACGCGTGTCGTTTGGCCAGAACAGGGAGGCTGCCTTCAAGGCGTGCCAGGGCATCCCAGCTGCCGGTGATTTCCAGTACGAGCGCACTGCATTCGCCATGACGGGTCAGGCGAGAGGTGACCACGGCGCAGCGGTTTTCATGGCTGGCGCGGCACAGGACGTTGGTCAGCTCCATGGGGTTGGCGCCGAGGGCACTGATGACAAGGAATTGTTCGCGAACTGTGGGGGTGGACATGCAGCATTCCTAAAGCGATGAGCGGTCGATACTGTCAGGGCAGTTTTTTCGGGAGCAGGCCTGCGGATGTCGAATTCAGAAAGCCTCAGGCGCAGGTTGCAACGTGCTCCAGTATGGCAGGAGCGGGGGGTGGCAACGCTGGAATGGGGCTTGTGATGCCGAAAAAGGAGGCAAAAACCCGACGGACGAGCTTGTCAGTACCGATCAAAGTCTGAAGGGTAGCGAAAAGCGGCGCCAAGGGGAATGGCGGCAGCGCAGTACTTCGCTTGTGCAAGCATCTTGGCGCCAGTACCATTACGGCTCTCTTTTTCCGGCAGGAGCGGTTGCATGATTGCGGGCAGTATGGTGGCACTGGTCACACCCATGGATGCACAAGGTCGTCTCGACTGGGACAGCTTGAGCAAACTGGTGGACTTTCACCTGCAAAACGGCACCCACGCCATCGTGGCGGTCGGCACCACAGGTGAATCGGCCACCCTTGATGTGAACGAACACATCGAAGTGATCCGCGCCGTGGTCAAGCAGGTCAACGGCCGAATCCCGGTGATTGCCGGTACCGGCGCCAACTCGACCCGCGAAGCGGTCGAGCTGACCCGTAACGCCAAAGAGGCCGGCGCCGACGCGTGCCTGCTGGTCGTGCCGTATTACAACAAGCCGACCCAGGAAGGCCTGTACCTGCACTTCAAGCACATTGCCGAATCGGTCGACATCCCTCAGATCCTCTACAACGTGCCTGGCCGTACCTCCTGCGACATGCAGGCAGAGACAGTGATCCGTCTGTCCACCGTGCCAAACATCATCGGCATCAAGGAAGCCACTGGCGACCTGAAGCGTGCAAAAGCCATCCTTGATGGCGTGAGCAAAGACTTCATCGTGCTCTCCGGTGATGATCCGACCGCGGTCGAGCTGATCCTGATGGGTGGCAAGGGCAACATTTCCGTCACTGCCAACGTCGCGCCGCGCGAAATGGCTGACCTGTGCGAGGCCGCGCTCAAGGGCGACGCCGAGACTGCACGCGCCATCAACGAAAAACTGATGCCGTTGCACAAGGACCTGTTCATCGAAGCCAACCCGATTCCGGTGAAGTGGGCTTTGGTCGAAATGGGCCTGATGCACGAAGGCATTCGCCTGCCGCTGACCTGGCTGAGCGCACCTTGTCATGAAACGCTTCGCACGGCCCTGCGCCAGTGCAGCGTCCTGGTTTAATTGAGGAAGTACAACGCATGAAGCGAATGGCCGGACTTTCCGCACTTGCCTTGGTCATCTCCAGCACGAGTGGCTGTGGATGGCTCTGGGGCCCGGAAGGTTATTTCCGTGACCGTGGTAGCGATTACCTGGAAGCGCAACAGACTGCACCGATGCAATTGCCGCCAGACATCACCACCGCCAAGCGTCTGGATCCACTGCTGCCGATCCCGCGCAACGTGGCGGATGACACCGCCAAGGGTGAATACATCGTTCCTCGTCCGCAGCCATTGACGGCTGGGGCCGACGCCAGCGCGTACTCCCTGCAGAAGAGCGGTGATTCGCGCTCGATCCTGGCGCAAAGTCCGCCGGCCGAAGTCTGGCCTGTGGCCGTTCAGTTCTACCAGGACAATGGTTTCCGCCTGGATGAGCAGCGTCCGCAAACCGGTGAGTTCACCACCACTTGGCAACGCTCCGATGAACTGTCCGCAGCCATGGCCAAGCGTCTGAGCGCGGCCGGTGTCAGCGCCGACAGCGAAACCCGCGTGCGGGTGCGCATCGAGCCGGGCGTGCAGCGCAACACCAGTGAAGTCTATGTGGTCAGCGCTGAACGTTCTGCCGGCAGCACCGCCGACGTCGATTTCACCAACCGTTCGGTCAACACTGGTCTGGACGCGGCACTGGTCGACGACATGCTCGCGAGCATGAGTCGCATCTCGGAGAAGGGCGGTTCGGTCTCCATGCTGGCATCGCGAGATTTCGATGCGCCTAGCCGTGTGAGCCTGAGTGAAGACGGCAGCGGCAACCCTGTGCTGAACGTCGGTACCGATCTGGATCGTGCCTGGTCGAGCGTCGGTCGTGCGCTGGAACAGGGCGAATGGCGCGTTGAAGACATCAACCGCAGCCTGGGCCTGTACTACATCAACCTGGCTGAAAAAGCCGAGAGCAAAGACGACAAGCCAGGCTTCTTCAGCAGCCTGTTCGGCAGCGCGCCGAACAAGGAAGAAGTTGAAGCCCGTGCCGAGCGTTATCAGGTTCGCCTGAGCAAGGTCGGCGAGAACGTCCAGGTGACAGTCGAGAAAAACATCAACACCGTCGCGCCAGCTGATGTGGCACGTAAAGTGTTGAGCGTGATTCAGGACAACCTGGGCTGATCTCATGCGTTTTGCCGTTCTCGGCAGCGGTAGCCAAGGGAACGGCACGCTGATAGCCAGCGCTGATACGTATGTGCTGGTGGATTGTGGTTTCTCCCTGCGGGAAACCGAAAAACGCCTGCTGCGCCTGGGTGTGAACCCTGCGCAGCTGAGCGCGATACTCGTGACCCACGAACATGCCGACCACGTGCATGGCGTGGGTTTGCTGTCTCGGCGCTACAATCTGCCTGTCTACCTCAGTCGCGGGACCTTGCGCGGGATGCGCAAACCGATTGAACCCGCAGGTTTCCTGGCGGGTGGCGAACAGCTGCAAGTCGGTGCCTTGAGCATTGGTGTCATTGCCGTGGCTCATGATGCACAGGAGCCGACGCAGTATGTGTTCAGTGACGGTGAGCGGCGTTTCGGCCTGTTGACCGACCTGGGTTCGTACTGCGACAAGGTGCTGGACGGCTATCGGGATCTCGATGCGTTGATGATCGAGTCCAATCATTGCCGTGACATGCTGGCTCGCGGTCACTACCCGTCCTTTCTCAAGCAGCGGGTTGGCGGTGAACTGGGACATTTGAACAACCACCAGGCGGCATTCCTGGTGTCCGAGTTGGGCTGGCAAGGCCTGCAACATCTGGTCCTGGCCCATCTGAGCAGCAAGAACAACCTGCCGCGGCTGGCCCGGCAATGTTTTGTCGACACCCTCGGGTGCGACCCGGACTGGCTGCAACTGGCCGATCAAGATTCAGGGCTCGACTGGCGACACATCGCCTAGCCCATCTACTTACCAAGCGGAGCCCATCATGGAAAAACGTGAAGAACTCTACCGCGGCAAAGCCAAGTCGGTTTACAAGACCGACGACGCTAACCGCTTGATCCTGCTGTTTCGCAACGACACCTCGGCGTTCGACGGCAAGCGCATCGAACAGCTCGACCGCAAAGGCATGGTGAACAACAAGTTCAACGCCTTCATCATGCAGAAACTCGAAGCGGCCGGCGTACCGACCCAATTCGACAAACTGCTGGGCGACAACGAGTGCCTGGTGAAGAAGCTGGACATGATCCCGGTTGAATGCGTCGTGCGTAACTACGCCGCCGGCAGCCTGGTCAAGCGTCTGGGTGTGGAAGAGGGCATGAAACTCAACCCTTACACCTTCGAACTGTTCCTCAAGGACGACGCCAAGGGCGACCCGTTCATCAACGAATCCCACGTCGTGGCGTTCGGTTGGGGCACTGCCGAGCAACTGGTTCGCATGAAAGAACTGTCGCTCAAGGTCAACGAAGTGCTGAACAAGCTGTTTGACGACGCCGGCCTGCTGCTGGTCGACTTCAAACTCGAATTCGGCGTATTCCACGACGGCACCATCGTCCTGGGCGACGAATTCAGCCCGGACGGCTGCCGCCTGTGGGACAAGGCCACCGGCAAGAAAATGGACAAGGACCGCTTCCGTCAGGGCCTCGGTGACGTCATCGAAGCCTACGAAGAAGTCGCCAATCGTCTGGGCGTACCGCTTTAATCGACGCAAGCATCTGATAGCACAGAAATATTTCGCTCAGGGGGTTCGCTTCCGGCGAAAGTGTTGTTATGATGCGCGCCGTTGGAGAGATGCCAGAGTGGCCGAATGGGACGGATTCGAAATCCGTTGTACCTTCACCGGTACCTAGGGTTCGAATCCCTATCTCTCCGCCATACATAGAAAAGCCCCGCAAATCAATGGTTTGCGGGGTTTTTTGTTTTTTGATAGTGCTACTCTGTTGTACTACTCAATCTTGCTGTTTTGCGGTTCCGCAACGGTCATTTCTTCGCATGTCTGTCAGCCAGTTGCTGGGCAACGTCTAACGCGAATTTCAGGACGTTTGCAGCCTCTGTGAACGCTTCTGGATCATTCGTCCCCTCGAAGATTATTCCGCCCTTTGTGATGTCTGAATCGAACCCGCTTTCGCGCAAGGTGATGTTTCAACGTCTATCCAGCCCGTTACAGGCTGGCGTTCGCTTTTTCCTCGTTCCTTCGCCCGCACCGCCATCGGCAGTTTTTGCAAATCTAGCTGCCCTAGAGTTTATTCCAGTGTCGCGACAACAAAATTTCGCCATTACCCGAATGTACCGCTAACCAATCGGCCGGCCGAAGTATCAGTTCGGCGACCTCAGAATCCAGAGGACGATGACGCAGAGCTGCCCAAGTGCCTACTCTACGATTCAGATCCAGGCGTTTTTTCCGGATCTTCGTTGACAACAAATCCTTGATGGCGAAATTTTGATACTACACGTCGAGTTGGCGGGAGCGACGAAGCGCTGACGGAGATTATTGTTTTCGCACAAAAGCAGGAAACAATAATCATGCTGCCGTCGACCAAGAAAATAGATTGCCACGTTCATTTTTATACTTCGGAAGATCTTCGTCGGGTGGCCGGTTCGTTGCCTTATACGTTACCTGAGCCGCATCCGCTGACTGCTTATTTGGATAGGTTGATCGATGCCGGAATTGCACCGACGCTTATCAATAATGTTCATCTAAGTATCCTGCCGGACTCAGAAAACGTGTTCGCTTCCTTTGAGGAACTCAACAAACTCCAGGCCGTAGACCCGCAGCGCTATGGCGGTATCAAACTGGTGGGCACGATCAAGGCAGAGCCTGCTTATGCCACTCAGGAGCGTCTCTCGCACCCGCAGGTGATTGGCGCTCGAATCGTCCTGCATGATGCGAGACCTGAAACGGTTTCTGATACGCGGTTCAGTGATGGGCAATGGTCGGCATTTTATGCCCGCCTGTTCCCGCACCAGCATCTGCACATTTACGCGAAGGAAGCCGAGACGAATCTGCGCGTATTGCGCCAGATCCCTCGCGATGTACGGGTCATCATCGATCATCTAGGCACCTGTCACTGCGAGCGTGACATTACTGAACCCGCTTATACCGCGCTACTCGCTGAAGCGAGAGATCGAGGCAACGTATGGTTCAAAGGTCCTGGCTATCGCACCTCTGTTCACCCCGAGGAAACCGCTCGTTTCGTGACGCAGATTGCTTACGCGGTCGGCACGGACAAGATACTTCTGAGCGCCACCGATGCACCTCATGTCGGAACTGACAACCAGGGTGTGCCGTATTCCGACCTTTTTGATTTGAACAAGGCCTTCAACTTTGTTGATGCCGTTGCACATTATGTTTCTAAAGAAACCCGAATTCCTGTTGGTCAACTTCTCCGTGGAGCACCTGACCAATTGGTAAGTTGATCTCCGCCCACGCTCCAACCTCGAGATATCTAGCGATGACGAACATTACAACAAAAGACATCAACTTCACCGTCAAGTATGGCGATGAAACCCTGAGCCTCAAAGGCACGGTTTTTCAGCCAGAACAACTCGACGCCGCGGCGCAAAAACTGCCACCGGTCATCTTCAACTCCGGCTTCACCGGCGGGGTCACGATGTACGGCCAACTGTTCGGTCGCGCCCTGGCAGGCCTGGGTTATCGCGTCATGACCTACGACGTGGCAGGCTTTTTTTCCAACAAGCACATCCGAAATACCCTCGAGTCAGGTGACAAGGTCATCACCAACGTCATCCTTGAAGATCAGAAAGATGAAGTGCTCGGTGCCGTTGAATGGGCACGCGAGAATTTCGGTGAGATGCCGGTGGTCGCATCGTGGGCGATGGGCTCGGTGGCAAGCCTCGGTGCGGTGGCTGAACTGGCTGCGGCCGGCGGTGAACAGATCCGCTTCTGGGTGCCGATGAGCTACACCAACATCCGCACACTGCAAGCCTTGCGTGCTGATCAGGCAGCAGCTGACGCGGCCATTCTGCAACTCGCGGATGACGCGCCGATCCCTCCATTCGACACCGGCACTGATGCGACCCGTCTCGGTTATTACCCGCTGGACCCTGAAACTCAGGCTTATGTTGATCAGCAGCTGGGTGGCTACACTGAAGCAGGCGGCGCGGACCGTTGGCCGGGCTGCACCTACGTGACGGCGAAGTCCTACAAGTCCTATGTGGCGTATGACCCGGAGCAGTCCATCGAGGGTGCCAAAGGCTTCCCGCCTGCACTGATTATCCACGGCGCCGACAACACCTTGCACATGCCGTCGGAGTCTGTGCGTCTGCACCAAAACTATCCGGGCGATGCCGGCCCGAATGCGCTGATCATTTCGCACATGCAACACGGCCAGCAGAATCAGGTCGACAGCCCTGTGTTCGAGTCGATGATCCAGAGCATCGACGAAGCTATCCGCGCGCGCGGCTGATCCGCTCGTCACTCTCCTGCGAGACCTCGGGCGTCGAGGCCTCGCAGCGATTTTTTACATCGTGGGGTGTATTCCTCCCGTCATTCTGATCGGTCGTAACGCTTCGGCATGGCTCGTTCACTTGTCTCAACGATTCAATCTGGCTGAATGCGTGCCCAACCCCTAACATGGTGTGTCCAAAGCCACTCCCTCGGGCTGGCCTAAGCTGTTCACTTGAACTGCTGGAACCAACCATGACAAGGACCCGGCGATGACAGCCCCCAGTGAATCAGCGACGTCTGTGAATAGCTCCACAACCAAGCGAATTGGGCTGCTCATTCTCCCTCAGTTCTCCATGATGGCCCTGGCAGGTGCCAGTGAGCCTCTGCGCGCGGCCAATCGACTTTCTGGCAAAGCGCTTTATGAGTGGAGCCTGCTTACGGAAACGGGTGGGCCGGTCAGCTCCAGCAGTGGTATCGAGATCCAGACCATGCCAGTTGATCAGGCCCCGGAACTGGATCGTGTTTTTGTCCTGGCGAGCCTGGATATCGAGCGTCAGAAACCACCGAAAATGCTGCGCTTCCTGCAGCGTGCAGCGTCTCGCGGGATAACCGTAGGCGCACTGAGCACCGGTACCTTCATCCTCGCCCGCGCCGGGCTACTCGAAGGTAAGCGCTGCACCTTGCACTGGGAGTCCATCGGCCAGTTTTCGGAGGAATTCCCCACGATCGAAGTCACGAAGGAGCTGTACGTCAATCATGGAAACCGTTGGACGTGTGCCGGAGGGACGGCGGCCATCGATCTCATGCTGGCACAAATCGCGCTTGATTTCGGTAACCAGCTGGCGGCGAACATCGCCGAACAATTTCTGCACGCCAGGATAAGAGCGCCGGAAGAGCATCAGCGGATGTCGATTCAGTGGCGGTTCGGCATTCACGATCGCAGGCTGACAGCCGCCATCGCCTTCATGGAGGACAATCTGGAGAACATCGTCGGCATCGAAGAAATCGCCGACCGATGCAACCTGTCCCACCGTCAACTTGAACGGCTGTGGCATCAGCACTTCGGCATGACGCCGAAGAAATTCTATCTGGAGCTCAGATTGAATGAAGCACGCCGGTTGCTGCAAGAAAGCACCCAGCCCATTGCGTCCATTGCCTACAGCTGTGGGTTCGTTTCAGCGTCACATTTGGGTGCAGCTTACCGTCGTGTCTGGGGATGTACACCCGGTGAAGAGCGGCGGAAATTTGATGATGCTCATTCCTGATTTCAGTCATTGAGTGCATGGATCAACAAACGCTAATCCCCAGAAAACATCCGTACCAACCCTCTCCTCAAAATCCCATAGCAAGCTAATGACTCGGTCAGACAGGCGGTGCGCTCTGGCAAACCTTGGTCATTTGGTGATCCCGCATACTTCCGTCTTCAATCGCCCCCGCGCCTTGCATTACGCGTTGATTTGTTACGTGACGTCGTTTTTTTGATAGAAATTGTCGAACCCGAATCTAAGAGGGTCTACGGTAGCGCGGTAATGTTTCCTACAGATCCGGCGCTCAATTCCAGATACGCGACCGATAAAAATAACAATGACTACAGAAGGCATAACAACCATGGAAACCTTGAGTTTCATTCTGGAAAACGTCGGGCTGATCAGTCTGCTACTTGGACAACACCTTCTCATCGTGGCGGTAGCGGTAGGTTTGGCAATCCTGACCGGCGTGCCTGTCGGGATCGCGATCTCTCAGCACCCCAGAACACGTCGTTGGGTCCTGGCCTTCGCTGCTGTCCTGATGACTATTCCTTCTGCCGCGCTGTTCGGGCTGATGATTCCGGCCCTGTCGCTGATCGGCTACGGGATCGGCGTCGTACCGGCGGTCATTGCGCTGTTTCTCTACTCCCAATTGCCCATCATCCGAAACACCACCACTGCGATTTCCAACATCGATCCTGCATTGCGCGAAGCGGCGATCGGGATGGGCATGTCGACCGGGCAACGATTGCGCAAAGTTGAACTGCCGATTGCGGTTCCGCTGATCATGGCGGGCGTGAGGATGGCGACCGTCATCAACATCGGCATCGCAGCCATCGCGGCCTACATCGGTGCCGGCGGTTTGGGCAGTCTCATCATTCGCGGCATTGCGCAGTCGGATACCCGACAGCTATTGGCCGGCGCGATCGTCATCAGTGTCATCGCCATTGCGGCCGATTACGCGTTGTACGGCTTGCAGCGCCTCCTGACGCCAAAAGGCTTGAACAAGAACAAAATGGCCACCGGCCAAATGAAGGAAGCGACGACGTGATCCAGATCGAAAACCTGAACAAGCAATTCGGCTCAATCACAGCAGTAGAAGATGTCTCATTCAATGTTGAAGAGGGGCAGATCTGCGTACTGCTTGGTCCGTCGGGCTGCGGTAAAACCACGACGCTGAAAATGATCAACCGACTGATCACGCCAACCTCCGGCACGATCAGGATCGGTGGTCGCGACACGTCCGAACTGGACAGCGTCACCCTTAAACGCTCCATCGGCTATGTGATCCAGCAAGTCGGCTTGTTCCCGAACATGACCGTCGAGGAAAACATCTGCGTCGTTCCGAATCTGTTGGGATGGGACAAAAGCAAAAGCCTAAAGCGCGCAGCGGAGTTGCTGGAAGTGGTCGCGCTGGATCCGTCCAAATTCCTCAAGCGCTACCCGTGTGAACTTTCCGGTGGTCAACAGCAACGCGTAGGCGTGGCCCGGGCCCTGGCAGCGGATCCGCCCGTCATGTTGATGGACGAGCCCTTTGGCGCGATCGACCCGATCAACCGAGAAGTGATCCAGGACGAGTTCATGCGCATCCAGCGACTCGTCAACAAGACCGTACTGTTCGTCAGTCACGACATCGATGAAGCGGTGAAGATGGCGGACTGTGTCGCCCTGTTCCATAACGGAAAAATCCAGCAATTCGGCAGCTCGGACGATCTGCTGGCCCGACCCAACAGCGAGTTCGTGGCGAACTTCATGGGCGGCGACCGAATCATGAAGCGTCTGCGTCTGCTGCGCGCGGTTGATGTGGCCAGCAAAGTCCCGCCGCGGGAACACATGCAGATCGTCGGCGGCAACAGCGGTGTTACTTCGCAATCGCACCTGATCGTTAAACCTGGGGATGACCTGCGTCAGGTGCTTTCGCAATTGCTGGGTCGCGGCCAGGACTGGGCACTTTGCAACGACAGCGACGGACGCTTTATCGGCTATGTCCACCAAACCGACATCTTGGCGCGACTTGTTGAAAACATTACTCCGGTGGTGCACTGACAATGTCTGACTTACTGATCAGATTGTGGGAAGGGCTGCAGTTTTACTGGGGCGACATCAGCTACCTGACGGTCCAGCATCTGCAGATCGTGGCAGTCAGTGGGGCACTTGCCCTGATCATCGCGCTGCCGTTGGGCGTCTGGATGAGCCGGCCGGCGAACCAGCGTTACGCCATGGCCAGCATGCAGGTCCTTAACGTAGGGCAGGCAATCCCTAAGCTCGCGTTGCTGGCGTTGGCCATGAGCTTCATTGGTGTCGGTAGCGGCGCGGCCATTATCGGGTTGTTTGTCGCGACGTTGTTGCCCGTGGCAGTCAACACCTATGAAGGCTTGCGCGCAGTGCCGCAGCACTTGCTTGAAGCCGCCGAAGCTATGGGTATGACGCCACGGGAAACGCTGTGGAAAGTTGAAATTCCGAACGCGATGAATGTGATTTTCGCGGGCATCCGCACGGCGTTGGCGATCAACGTCGGTACTGCGCCGCTGGCCTTTTTGGTCGGTGGCGGCGGGCTGGGCGAGTTGATCTTTACCGGGATCGACTTGAACGACTTCGGCATGATGCTGGCCGGTGCCGCAGCGACCGCGCTATTGGCGATTGCGGTCGATCTGGGCTGCGGCTTGATTCAAAACATTGCAGTGTCACGGGGCTTGAGGTTGACCGGGCGTGAATGAATCTGAAGACCATAGACAAAAATCAATAATATGAGGTGCACGATGATTTATCGAATGCTTGCCAGTTTGATCTTTACCCTGAGTCTTGTTTCTGGCGTTGTAGGCAGTGCTTCTGCCAACAATACGATTGTGGTCGGCGGCAAGAAGTTTACCGAGCAGCAATTGGTTGCCGAGATGACCACTCAGCTCCTGCGCGCCAATGGCTACAATGTCGACAAACGCCCTGACCTGGGTTCTTCCGTTTTGCGCGCGGCGCAAGAGAATGGTCAGGTCGATGTGTATTGGGAATACACCGGCACTTCGCTGATTACTTACAATAAAGTCATGGACAAGCTCAGCCCTGACGAAACGTACAAAAAAATCAGCGAGCTTGATGCGCAGAAAGGCATCACCTGGTTGAACTCTTCCAAGGCCAACAACACTTACGCCTTTGCCATGCGCAAGGAAGAGGCACAGAAGGATGGAATCGTCTCGATCAGCGATCTTGCGAAGCAGATCGAAACAGGCAAGTCCTATAAATTTGCCTCCAATGCTGAATTCTTTTCCCGGCCTGATGGCCTGGGTCCTTTGCAAGAGACATACAAGTTCAAATTTGAGCGCAAGAACATCGTCCGCATGGACGGCGGGCTGACCTATCAGGCGCTTAGGGACGGGCAGGTTGATCTGGCCTTGGTCCTGTCGACGGATGGGCGGATTCCGGCCTTCGGCTTTGTGGTGCTCAAAGACGATAAAGGTTTCTTCCCCAGCTATGCGTTGACCCCGGTTATTCGCACTGAGGTGTTTAAAGAGAATCCGAAGATCGGCGAGTTGCTCAACGCCCTGTCGTCCAAGCTGGATGACGACACCATCGCGGGCCTCAATTCCCGGGTCGATGTCGGCCGTGAATCCATCGAAAGCGTGTCCAAGGAATTTCTGCAAAAGAGTCAGTTGCTGTAGTTAATTCGGGGTGGCGTTGAAGTCACCCGGTTTGATCATAACTTTCCGGGCCAGCTCTCTTTAGCTGGCCTCTTTTTATCCTGCGTAGTTGTGACGCTCAGCCCAATCGCTTAGGGCGTGAGCTCATTCCGTTCGTCTGTACTTAGGGGAATTACAGAATCCGCGGAACACCAAGCGGGATGCTTCCGGCTCCAGCAGCGGTTCTGCCGCCGCCGTGGCGGCAGCGTTTGCACCGTTTGCGCTAGGGTCGGACACGAGCGGCTCGATCCGCGCGCCGGCCAGCGTCACCGGCACAGTGGGTTTGCGACCTTCGCTGGGGTTGATCAGCCGCAGCGGCATTATTCCGCTGTCGCTCGCGTTCGATACAGCAGGCGTCATCACCAACAGCGTGCTGGATCAGGCCATCGTGCTCGATGCGATCAAGGGCCAGGACAAAAGTGATCCGGCGACCCTCGACCTTGCTGCAGATAAAATACAGTTCGAACCGGCACTGAGCCGTTCCTCGTTGCTAGGCAAGACCATTGGCGTGATCACCAATTTCAAAGGCGCCAATCCAGAGGTGGATGCAGTCTTCAAGGCCGCTCAGGAAACCCTCGGCAAGCGCGGCGCTCGTGTCGTCTCCATCGAACTGCGAAAAGCTTTTGAAACCTTATGGAGCGATGTGCTCGGTCCAGTGGGAGAGGGCGAATTCAAGCCTCAATTCGAACGCTACCTCGCCACCCTCAATCCGGGCCAACCGCGAACGCTTGCGCAGTTTCTCGAGCTGGCCAGGCAAAATCAGGCGCAAAACGCTGCACACGGGATGAACCCGGCACGCCTGGCCGGACTGGAAACGGTCGCGAATGCCACAAGCACCGATTCGCCGCAGTACATCTCCATCCTCTCCCGGAAGATTCCTCAGTTGCGCGCGCAGCTGATGGAGATCATGAAGCAGAACAAAGTCGACAGTCTGTTCTTCGCGACCATCAACTGCCCGGCGTCGGTGGTGCATGGCGTGACCGATGACAGTTACGTCTGCACATCCGGCGATACCTATGCGTCGTCGTATATTGCCTCCGCCACAGGATTTCCCGAGATTACGGTTCCGGCAGGCACCATCAAGGGCAACCTGCCGGTCGGTGTTTCGTTCCTGGGCGGCTATGGCGAAGACGCCAAGGTGGTTGGTTTCGGCTACGCGTTCCTTGGTCGGTAATCGTCAGATCTGTGTCAGCAGCCAGGTACGAAACGCGACGAGTGATGGCAGCATTTCGTTGCGCGGCGGATAAGCCAGGTAATAACTGCGCTGGCTGGCAAAGGGTCGATCGAGACTGATGAGTTCGCTGTTGGCCAACTCGTCGGCCACCAGAATACGCGGTACCAGACCGATGCCGATGCCGGCCCTGACGGCCTGGATCAAGTGCGAAGTGAGTTCGAAGCTCGGGCCCAGCCGCATCATCCGATGGGGCAGGCCTTGGTGGCTGAACCACTCGCCCCAGACGTTGGCATTGCTCGCGACGTTGAGTAGCGTCTGACCGCCAATGCGTTCCGGGGTCCAGGTGTCGTGGGCTTCGGCCGCTTGTGGGGACATGATCACCATCAGTTCTTCGGTGTGCAGGCGATGGCTGATCAAGCCTGGAAAGTCGGCATTGCCAACGACAATCGCGGCGTCGATGCCGCTGGTTTCAAAGTCAATGGCGTCGATTCGGGAATTGATGTGTACCAGGATGCCTGGGTGGGTTTTGTAGAAATCATGCAGGCGCGGCAATAACCACTTTGAGCCGAAGGTCGGCAAGGTGGCCAGGCGTAACGTGCCGCTGCCTGATTGATAAGCCATGGCCTGCAACGTGGCGCTGCGTATGCGCCCGAGCGCTTCGCTCATTTCCCGCTGATAAAGACGACCGACATCGGTCAGTTGTACTTGCCGGCCTTCACGGCGGAACAGCGTCAGGCCCAGTTGCTGCTCCAGCGCTTGGACTTGCCGGCTCACGGCGCTTTGAGTCAGTGAGAGCTCCATCGCTGCACGGGTATAGCTTTCATGTCGGGCGGCGGCTTCAAACGCCAGCAGCAACGACATTGAAGGGGTGAGGTGACGGTAATTCATTCGTAAAAGTCATCGATAGCGGCAGGATTATCCGTTTGTCTGGTGCCGGACCCTGCAGGATCATTGGTGTAGCTGAAGACCTGAGGCTGCCGCATTAATGCTCAGGCGACAAGTGTTTTGAGTTTTCCGTGAATAGACCAACAAGAGACCCGCCTGCGATGATCGCTCAGTTGCCTACCGTTGCACTCGCGGCACAGTACCCGGAATTTCTGCAAGCCCTGCGTGCCAGCGGCTTTCGCGGTCAGCTCAGCGCTGACTACGCCACCCGCACCGTGCTGGCGACCGATAACTCGATTTATCAGCGTCTTCCGCAAGCGGCGGTGTTCCCCTTGGATGTGGATGACATCGTACGCATCGCGACCTTGATGGCCGAGCGACGCTTTCGCCAGATCAAGCTGACCCCGCGCGGTGGTGGCACCGGCACCAACGGGCAGTCATTGACCGATGGCATCGTGGTCGATCTGTCGCGGCACATGAACACCATCCTCGAAATCAACGTCGCCGAGCGCTGGGTGCGGGTGCAGGCGGGCGCGGTCAAAGACCAGCTCAATGCCGCGCTCAAACCTCACGGGCTGTTCTTCGCGCCGGAGTTGTCGACGTCCAACCGTGCCACCGTCGGCGGCATGATCAACACCGACGCCAGCGGCCAGGGCAGTTGCACCTATGGCAAGACCCGTGATCACGTTCTGGAATTGCATAGCGTGCTGCTCGGTGGTGAGCGCTTGCACAGCCATCCGCTGTCAGATGCGGAACTGGAGGCGGCTTGCACGCGGCCCGGCCGTATCGGCCATGTGTATCGGGTGGCGCGCAGTATTCATGAGACCCAGTCCGACCTGATCGAGGCGGTGTTTCCCAAGCTCAACCGTTGTCTGACCGGTTATGACCTGGCGCACCTGCGCAATGAGCAAGGGCGTTTCAACCTCAACAGCGTGCTCTGCGGTGCGGAAGGGTCACTGGGCTACATTGTCGAAGCCAAGCTCAACGTGCTGCCAATTCCAAAATACTCAGTGCTGGTGAATGTGTGTTACGGCAGCTTCATGGATGCGCTGCGCGATGCCAATGCGTTGTTGGTGCACAAGCCGTTGTCCATCGAAACCGTGGACTCCAGGGTGTTGCTGCTGGCGATGAAAGACATCGTCTGGCATAGCGTCGCCGAGTATTTTCCGACGGACGCCGAGCGCCCGACGCTGGGCATCAATCTGGTGGAGTTCAGCGGTGAAGACGTGACGCAAGTGAACGCTCACGTAGAGTTGTTCGTGGCGCATCTGAAGGCCGACACGACGATCGAGCGGCTGGGCCACACGTTGGCGGACGGCGCCGAAGCCGTGTCCCGCGTCTACACCATGCGCAAGCGATCGGTCGGACTGTTGGGTAACGTCGAAGGCGAGATTCGGCCACAGCCTTTTGTTGAAGACACCGCCGTGCCGCCGGAGAAACTGGCCGACTACATCGCCGAGTTTCGTGCGTTGCTCGATAGTTATGGCCTGAGCTATGGCATGTTCGGTCACGTCGATGCCGGCGTGTTGCATGTGCGCCCGGCGCTGGACATGAAAGACCCGGCCCAGGCTGCACTCGTCAAACCGATTTCCGATGCTGTGGCCGAGCTGACAAAGCGTTACGGGGGGCTGCTGTGGGGCGAGCACGGCAAAGGTTTACGCTCGGAATACGTTCCCGGGTTTTTTGGTGAGCTGTACCCGGCGTTGCAATCGCTCAAGGGGGCGTTCGACCCACACAATCAGTTCAACCCCGGGAAGATCTGCACACCCCCAGATGCTGCCCAAGGTTTGCTCAAGGTTAACGAAGTTTCGCTGCGGGGTGATTTGGATCGGCAGATTGATGAGCGTGTCTGGCAAAGCTTTGGCACCGCGATGCACTGCAACGGTAATGGCGCCTGCTACAACTACGACCCCAACGATGCGATGTGTCCGTCGTGGAAAGCTACACGTGAGCGGCAGCACTCGCCGAAGGGAAGGGCCTCGTTGATTCGCGAATGGTTGCGTTTGCAAGGCGCGGCCAATATCGATGTATTGCAAGCGGCCCGGGGCAAGTGGTCATGGTTGAGCGGGTTGCCGACGAGGTTGCGCAATAACCTGGCGCGCTCGCACGGCGAGTCGGACTTCTCGCATGAAGTCTATGACGCGATGGCGGGCTGCCTGGCCTGCAAATCCTGCGCGGGACAATGCCCGGTCAAAGTCAACGTCCCGGAGTTCCGCTCGCGTTTTCTGGAGCTGTACCACGGTCGCTATCAACGTCCTCTGCGTGACTACCTGATCGGCTCGCTGGAGTTCACGATTCCATACATGGCTTACGCGCCGGGCCTGTACAACGCAGTGATGGGCTCGAAATGGGTGAGCCGCCTTCTTGAGCGACAAGTCGGCATGCTCGACAGCCCACTGATCCACCGGCATGACTTGCAGGCCACTTTGACCCGCTGCAACGTCGCGGTCGCCAGCGTGCCAGCTCTGCGCAAACTGACCGAGGCACAACGTGAGCGCAGCGTGGTGTTGGTGCAGGACGCCTTCACCCGTTACTTCGAAACGCCGTTGCTGGCGAGCTTCATCCAGTTGGCTCATCAATTGGGTTATCAGGTGTTTCTGCCGCCCTATAGCCCCAACGGCAAGCCTTTGCACGTTCAGGGTTTCCTCGGAGCGTTCGCCAAGGCGGCGATCCGCAACGGCAATCAGCTCAAGGCTCTCGCCGACTGCGGCGTAGCACTGGTGGGATTGGACCCGGCGATGACGCTGGTCTACCGCCAGGAATATCAGAAAGTACCAGGACTCAATGATTGCCCGAAAGTCTTGCTCCCGCAGGAGTGGCTGTTCGATGTGTTGCCCGCAAACTCGCCTCCCGCTACCCAGACATTCCGTTTGTTGGCGCACTGCACTGAGAAGACCAATGTCCCGGCCAGTACTTCGCAATGGGAAGCCGTGTTTGCCCGGCTTGGGCTCAAGCTAGTGACAGAGGCGACCGGCTGCTGTGGCATGTCCGGCACCTACGGCCATGAGGCGCGGAATCAGAACACCTCGCGGACCATTTTCGAGCAGTCATGGGCTGGCAAGTTGGATGAAAAGGGCGAAGCGCTGGCGACGGGTTATTCCTGCCGCAGCCAGGTAAAGCGCTTAACCGACAGGCAGCTGCGTCATCCGCTGGACGTGGTGTTGGAGTATGCGCAGCTAGCTCACCGATAATGGGGGCGGCGTAAGTAGTCAGTGTATTCGTCCACTGTTGAGCATGTTTGACGTTTTTCCAACCGGCACGATGGGCCTCTATGTAATCGTTGGCTACGTCTTGGATCGTTACGGATTTCTGTATGCGATGGTGTTCAGCAGCCTGCTGTGCTGTGCGCTCATCATCACGCGCCTGCAACGGGTCAATGCCGTCCCGCAATAAACGTCGCTTATCGCTGCTGTTTTGCCGAGCCTCCTTTAAGCCGACTGCGGGGTAGGTGCCCAAGCCCATTTCTCTGCGTTTCCCCACAAGCTGGAACAGCAGTACCCAATATTTCTTCCCGTTGGGTTTGATCAGGAGGCGAAGACCATCACCATCCTCGTAGGCCGATTTCGCCTCCCACAACTTATCGATTGACTGCATTTTTTTAGGAGGTGTCCTACATCTTCCTGCGCTGTTTCGTATTGCTGTGTATCGATCTGAATGATTACCTAGCATCAACTCGTCAATGATTGGCGGGCTAATCATCTATTCAAATCCATGGAGGGTTCATGGCTAATGGTATTTTTGCCAGTACTCGGTATTAATGCGGTTTAGCCTGTCTTTTCCTTCTGGTGGGAGGCTCTTGGATAACATAAAAAAAGGTAAGCCTTATCAGGTGATCATTCAGGGAGAGTTACCGATCTCCATACGAAGGTGATCTAGGAAGTTACATTCTGAATTTGATCGAGAAAATCATGCCCGGAGCGGAAAAGCGTTTAATTGAGGAAGGTTTCATTGTCTCTGTTTTGCTATTTAACGTGGTTACCTTGATTCCGTGGGTGACATTTTTTTGGCATAGTCAGGGCAATGATTCCGGAAATGATGGTCCGGCTGCTATTTTTTTGCTGGTTGTTACGGCCGTCGGGACTTTGTTTGTTATGCCAGTTTACAGTTTGGCGATTTATTTGACCGGGATTATAAGTTCAAGACGCCGCTTAAAGTGGATGGTGGTTTTGCCTTTGGGTGTGGTTGTGCTTTTTTGTATTTGCTCATCATTGCTGTGGGCGAAGGTGGGGGTGGATGGGGCATATCTGTTTTTCTTTGCAGCGCTGGGGTACGCGGTGCACGCTATACGCCTGCTCAAACAAGTTGTTGGGGTTGTCAAAGGCTGTCCGTAGTCTGATGAGGGCGTCAAGTATTACAGTTGTGTAGGGGAGTGAGATTGTTCGAGTGAAAAGTTACTTGACGACGTCTCCATATTTCCCATCTTTTAAACCTTTGTCTGTCTCGCAAGTTTGAGGGGCTTTCTCGCAATATTCGCTGACATTGCAGTTTATCGCTGTAAAAAAACTTCATTTACTCTGGCATCCGCAGATCACTGATCTGCAGTTACCAGCCATCGCAAGGAGCGAACGATGTATTTTGAAATCTACAGGCAGATCCGAGGGACTCTACAGACTGGCAGGGGTCAGTGGCGCTGGCGCTTGAGGGCGGGCAATCATGAAACGGTGGCCAGTGGCGAGGCCTACGTCAACAAGGCTGATTGCGTGCACGCCATCAGTTTGATCAAGGGTACGCACGATCAGACGCCAACCAAGGAAGTCTGATGGTGTGTGGTGAAGCTGCTCGCTCAGAGCAGCTTCGTTTCAACAGATCTCAGGGTTGTGAATAGACGCCAGTTGCATCCACTACCTAAACTGTCGGCAGACTTAGGGACGGGGGCAGTGGATGAATCGTAACGAGCTACGCAAGGCTGATATCAACCTGATGGTGGTGTTCGAAACGCTGATGCTTGAGCGTAACGTGACTCGGGTGGCGGAAAAGCTGTTTCTCGGTCAGCCGACCATCAGCTCTGCGCTCAACCGTTTGCGGGCGATGTTCAATGACCCCTTGTTCATTCGGGTCGGGCATCGCATGGAGCCGACAGCGCGAGCGGAAGAGATCATTCGACATCTGTCTCCCGCGTTGGACTCGCTGTCGGTGGCCTTGAGCCTGACCCATGATTTCGATCCCGCCAGCAGCACCATGACCTTTCGTATCGGGCTGTCCGACGACGTCGAGTTTGGCCTCTTGCCACCCTTGCTGCGTGCATTGCGCCAGGAGGCGCCAAGCGTGGTGTTTGTGGTGCAGCATGTCGATTACTGGCGGATCCCCGACTTGTTGGCGTCCGGCGATATCACGGTGGGCATCAGCCAGACCCGCGGTCTGCCGGCCAATGCCAAACGCAAGTTGTTGCGACACATCCAGCCCAGCATTTTACGGGCCGACGCCTCCGACATGCCGCTGACCCTCGACGAATATTGCTCGCGTCCGCATGTGCTGGTATCCCATACCGCCAACGTCAGTGGCTACGCCGATGAGTGGCTGGCGGAGATCGGCCGTACGCGACAGGTGGTGCTCTCCGTTCCGCAATACAGTTCGCTGCCGGCCCTGCTGGCCGGGACCGATCTGATTGCCAGCCTGCCGGACTACACCGCTGAGGCGATGGCCGTCTCCGGTCAATTATTCAAGGAGCCGTTTCCGTTCAAGACGCCGACCCTGGACTTGTCCATGGTCTGGCTCAGTCATGTCGACACCGACCCGGCCGAGCGCTGGCTGCGTGCGCGCCTGGAAGCGTTCATGAGCGAGCGCGCTGTGTTGCCCCTACCTGAGTGAGCAGGGCGACAGCGTGATATATGTAGGATCTTTCCACCCACCATCAGGATCAATGTCATGCCTCACCTGCACATGGAATACACCGCCAACTTGCCTGAACTGAATGCCGACGTAGCGTTGATGCGGCTGAACAATACGCTGGTGGCTTCTGGTCAATTCGGTGTCGAGTTCGACATCAAGAGTCGTGCAGTGAAGGTCGAGACATTCAAGGTCGGAACGGCTTTGGCGGAGCGGGCGTTTGTGCATGTGAAGCTTGCGCTGTTGAGCGGCCGTTCCGCGCAGATCAAACAGCAGTTGTCGGAAAGCTTACTGGCTGTAGTGCAGGACCTGTGCGAATGGCCAGCAGGCATCGAAGTCCAGCTATGTGTGGAGATACTCGATATCGATCGCGAGTCCTACAGCAAGACGGCCATTAACAACTGAGACTCAGGCGACTTCCTGTTCCGTACAGGCCAGGATCACTTGTTCGCGTAGCCACCGGTTGGCGCCGTCCTGATCAAGGTGTTGGCTCCACTGCAGTTCGAGGCTGAACCCCGGCAAACCATCGGGTACTTCGCAGTGATTGAATGCCGCTTCGGCGGCAAGTAACTGCTGGATGCGCCGAGGCAAGGTCAGGATGAAGTCAGTGCCGGCGATCATCTTGAGCGCTGCGCTGTAGCTGTTGGCGCGCGCGACGATTTGACGTTTTTTGCCCTGTTGCGCGAGCCAGCCATCGACCATGTTGGTGGCGGACGTCCAGGGTGTCGGAAACACATGTCGACGCTCGACGTAGGCCGGCAGGTTTAAACGTGGCTCCAGCGGTGTAGCGTGTTTGTCGAAGACGCATACCAGATCGTCCTTGAGCAGTGTCCATGATTTGAGGCCTGCGTGGTCACGATGAAAATTCGGGCCGAAGCAAATCACCAGATCAAGACTGCCATCGCGCAAGGCGTCGACAGGAATCTCGGCTTCGAACTTGTGCATGTTGACCGTCACCGGAAGATCGGCGAGCGCAAAACGTTTCAACAAGTGCGGCAGGATTAACTGTTCGAAGTATTCCGGTGCACAGAGATTGAACGTCACCGATTGCAAGGTCGGGTCGAACATCGGCGAGCCTGCATGACATTGGTTGATGCTGTCGAGGATCTTCAGAATGTGAGGGTACATCGTGCCGGCCTTGTCCGTCGGCTGCATACCGGCGCGGGAATTGATGAACAGTTCGTCCTCAAAGCAGTTGCGCAGTTTTTTCAGGCAATAACTCACCGTGGACTGGCTGACGCAAAGCCGCTCGGATACATCGGTTACGTTGTTTCGCTCGAACACGGCAACGAACACCATGAGGTCCTGCATATCGAGCTTTCTGAGCAAATTACTGTTCAGCATCCATTCTGTCTCGCAGTGCTACTGGCGCAGAACGTGCGCAAGCTGTGGGAATTGATCCTAGCGGAGCGGAGGAGTCAGGAGAATGCCTTGTGGGACGTTTCATGGGTATTGGTGTCAGCCTTGTACCGTGACCGGCACGGTTCTGCGGCTGGATTTCAACAGTGCCAACATGCCGATGCCCACCAATGCGGCGCCGGTAACCTCCAAGGGCAGTGGCGCCTGGCGCCCCCATAACCAGTGAAACAGGGTGATGAACAGCGTGCTCAGGTAAATGTAGGAAATCACTGAAGAGGGGGCGATCACACCGATTGCACGGTGCAGCAACCAGAAGGTCGCCAGCGTCGCAAACAGCGCCAGATAGATCAGCCAGAAAAAATCATGGGCAGTCAGCAATGACGCCGAGCGCCAACCGCCGCTGAACCCACAGAACACCAGCAGAAACAATGCGCCGAACAACATGTTCCAGAACGTCATCGCCACCGGTCCTCGGCCCTTGAGGCTACTTCCTTTGAGTCGTTGGCTAAGCGGCGCATAGAACGCCATCGCCAGGCAGCCGATGCCATACACCGTCAATGCGTACAGCGATGGCAGTTCGTCCGGACCGTTGCCCTTCATGATCAGTAGCGCGGCCCCGGTAGCGGCAATCAGCATGGGCAAGATCCGTTGCTTCAGGCTGCTGTCAGGCGTCAGCACGGCTTCGAAAAGCAGGGTCAGCAATGGTACGAGCGTAAACAGGGTTCCAGTGTTGACCGCCGAGGTATAGCGCAGCGCCTCGAACAGCGAACCGAAATACAGCGCCAGCAGCAAACCGAGTGCGCAATGCCCGAGCAATCCGCGGGCGGTCATGGCGATATCGCCTTTGAGCAACAGCAGCGGCAAAAACACCGTGGCGCACAGCAGCAGTCGTAATCCGGTCAGCAAGATCGGGTCGATGGCCTGGCTGACCTGTGCCGCCGCAGAAAACGAAGCGGCGACCAGCAAGGCCCAAAGCAGCATGCCAACGTGGGCAGCGGCGAAACCGGTGGTTTTCATAGGTGATTCCGAAGTCAGTGATTGGGGCAGGTGTAGCGCCAGTCCCGATTAGGCGCGCCAAGCCTGAAGGCCGCAAATCAGAAAGTCCGAGAGGGAATCTGGAAATTAAATAGTGCTGACATTCAGAGGGCGGTCGCGAGCGATCAAACGCAGGTTATTTAAGTCAGATCTGAACAAAAGCTGAACAATTCTCAAATACTTGGCAGGTTTGGCTTAATGGCTGACGTGAACTAATCGTTATCTTATTTTTCACAAAAAATTGATGGTTGGCTGCTTAAAATTAGTGTTGTCTGGGTGAATGGAATTTTCACATTTACCGCAGTCATTCCTTTTCAGGGACAGCGAATCATCATGTTGAAGTTTAAAGCCGTGCGCCCGGAATGGGTGACGCTGAGTGCCAGTGCTTTTTTATTAATTGCATTCAACTCTGTACTCTGGGGGCATCTTTTCGATATCGCCACGCCAGATAGCAAAGGTATCACTCTGTTCGTGGCGTTCGGGGTGATGATTTTTGCAGCGTTCAATATTCTATTGACGCTGCTGGCTTTTCGGCCGTTGCTGAAGCCCGTCCTGACGCTGCTTTTCATGATCAGTGCTGGCGTGGCTTACTTTATGGGCCAATATGGCGTTCTGATCGACGCTGGTATGTTGCGTAATTTTGCAGAGACCAATGCCACGGAAGTGCGTGACTTGGTATCAGTCCAATTGTTTGTCTATGTTGTTTTTCTCGGCGTCCTGCCATCGTTGTTGTTGTGGAGAACACCGGTTGTTTATCGTCGCTGGCATCGCGAGTTGCTGAGTAAAGGGTTAGTGACGTTAGTGTCCGCCGCCGTCATTGGTGGCGTTGCACTGATTAACTACCAAGGTCTTGCTTCGCTGTTTCGCAATCATCATGAGTTGCGTTTGATGGTGGTGCCAAGCAATTACATTGGCGCAACGGTCAGGTATTTGGGTGAGCGGGTGGCGTCAGCGCAGCAACCGTTTGTGAAAATCGGCGAAGACGCTCAGTTAAACCCAGGCTGGCAAACCCATGGTCGTAAATCCCTGACGGTCCTGGTGGTAGGCGAAAGTGCCCGCGCGGAGAACTTTGGCATCCTCGGCTATGACCGTGATACCACGCCAAAACTTGATAAAGAACCTGGGCTGATCGCTTTTACCGATGTGACCTCGTGTGGCACTGAAACCGCTGTATCGGTTCCTTGCATGTTCTCCAACATGGGCCGCAAGGATTACAGCGCGAGCAAGGCAAAGAACGAAGAAGGTTTGTTGGATGTGCTCAAGCATGCCGGACTGGATGTGATCTGGCGGGACAATCAGTCCGGCTGCAAAGGCACCTGCGATCGCGTCACCCTTCAGGATGTGAGTAATCTCAAAGACCCGAGTCTGTGCGCCAACAGTGAATGCCGCGACGAAATTCTGCTGCAAGGGCTGCAGCACTTTATCGACACTCTGGATAAAGACACTGTGCTGGTATTGCATCAGATGGGCAGTCACGGTCCGGAGTATTTCAAGCGTTACCCGAAAGAGTACGAACGCTTTACTCCTGTCTGTGAAAGCAACGCGCTGAACAATTGCAGTCGCGAAAGTATTATTAACGGCTATGACAATACGCTGGTGTATACCGATCATGTGTTGTCGACCCTGATCGATTTACTGCGCAATAATCAGGAAAAGGTCGATACAGCCATGCTTTATCTGTCGGACCACGGAGAATCCCTGGGCGAATACAACCTGTTCCTCCATGGCACGCCTTACATGTTGGCACCGGAGCAACAGAAACATGTGGCGATGCTGGCCTGGTTCTCCGACAGCTATCAAAAATCGTTCTCTGTGGACACCCATTGCCTGCAATTGAGTCGTGAAAAACCCTTGAGCCAGGACAACCTGTTTCATTCGGTGCTGGGGCTGCTGGAGGTCAACAGTAAGGTCTACAACCAGAGTCTGGACATGTTTGCCGGGTGTCGGGGGGCGGTGATCGATGGCGTATTGGCTGGCAAATGAGGCGTCAGCGCTTTCACGTGACCTTCAAACAAACTCGCGTTACCAGCGTCGCAAGGCAAGTTAATCCAAGCTCAACGGACTATTCTTCTGAAAACCAGGCATTTTTGCTAAGCCTCTTGTTCAGTGGATGCGCGGAAATCGCCGGGGGCGATATATACTGCGCGCCATTCTTCAAGGGAGAGCCGTGTGGCCATCGATATTCACTGGATTCGCGACAACGATAGCCTCGGTCGGTTTTGTACCGAGTGGCAACAGCTGCCATTCGTTGCCCTCGACACCGAATTCATGCGGGTCGACACCTTCTACCCGATTGCCGGCCTGCTGCAGATCGGTGACGGCCAACGCGCTTACCTGATTGATCCGCTGACCATTAATGACTGGAAGCCCCTGGCCGCGTTGCTGGAAAATCCCGCCGTGGTCAAAGTCGTGCATGCGTGCAGCGAAGACCTCGAAGTCTTGCTGCGCCTGACCGGCAGCCTGCCGGCGTCGTTGTTCGATACGCAACTGGCCGCCGCTTACCTGAACCTGGGTTTCTCCATGGGTTACTCGCGGTTGGTGCAGGAAGTGCTCGGCATCGACCTGCCCAAGGGCGAAACCCGTTCCGACTGGCTGCAACGTCCGCTGTCCGAGACCCAAATCAGCTATGCCGCCGAAGATGCCGTGCACTTGGCGGAAGTTTTCGTACAGTTGCGCCCGAAGCTTTCGGACGATAAGTACGCCTGGGTCCTGGAAGACGGCGCCGAACTGGTGGCCAACCTGCGCCGCGAGATCGACCCTTACGAGGTCTATCGCGACGCCAAGCTGGCCTGGAAGCTGTCCCGCGCCCAACTCGTCGTATTGCGTGAGCTCTGCGCCTGGCGCGAGAAAGAAGCCCGCGCCCGTGACCTGCCGCGCAACCGCATTATCCGCGAGCATTCGCTGTGGCCGCTGGCGCGCACGCAGCCGGACAACCTTGGCGCATTGGCGAAAATCGAAGACATGCACCCGCGTACCGTGCGTCAGGACGGTGAGTTTCTGCTTGATCTGATCAAGCGCTCTGGCAGTGTGTCGCCTGATCAATGGCCGCCAGCCGTGCCGGAGCCATTGCCGGTGGACGCCGCCGTGTTGCTCAAGCAAATGAAAGCCATCGGCCAGGCTGAGGCCGAGCGCCTGAGCATTGCGCCGGAACTGATGCTGCGCAAGAAAACCCTGGAAGCGCTGCTCAAGAGCGGCTTCCCCAATGGTCCCTACCAATTGCCTGATTCGCTGCGTGGCTGGCGCCGCGAGTTGATGGGCCAGGCGCTGCTCGACAGCCTGGCCACCGCCGGAGAACAGCCTTGAAACGTATTTGTTCGATCTACCGCAGCACCAAGAGAAACGAAATGTACCTGTATGTGCTCAAGAGCGATGCTCTGGAGCGCGTCCCGGAAACGCTGATGGCCGCCTTCGGCAAAGCTATCCATGCCTTTGACCTGGTGCTGAGCCCCGAGCGCAAACTGTCGCGCGAAGACATCACGATCGTGCTGGAAAACCTCGATAAGCAGGGTTATCACCTGCAAATGCCGCCGGCTGAAGACGAGTACATCGAGCACTTGCCGGAAGAGTTGCTGCGTCGCAACGACCCGATGTAAGCGCCAGACAGGCTCGGTTCAGGGCCGCGATGAAACACTGATTGATTTTGGCGATGACCGCATCGATGGAGCGATACTCCACCGGCGGTCGTCCGCTCCGCTTTGGAAAGGTTTGAAGCATGCGCGTTCTGATTGCTGAACACGACCACCCCGTGTACGCCCGGTTGTTGCGCGAGGCTGCGCCCGATCTGGAAGTGCTGACCAGCGGCGACTCTGCTGAATTGGCCGCCCAGGCCGCCGATTGCCCGGTCTGGCTCGGTCAGCCTGATCTGTTGGCGACGCTGTTGCGTCAGGGCCACCAGCCGCAATGGCTGCAATCGACCTGGGCGGGCATCACGCCGCTGCTGGCCGACGGTTTGCCGCGACACTATCGTTTGTCCCGCGCGGTGGGGATCTTCGGGCAGGTCATGGCTGAATACGTGCTCACGTACATGCTCGGGCATGAGCGTGAAGTACTGGCGCGGCTGGTCAGCCAGGTCGAGCGCAAGTGGGACAGTCGCCATGGCCAGAGCCTGGCGGGGCGCAAGGTGTTGATTGTCGGTACCGGTGACATCGGACAGACCGTTGCGAAATTCCTCGTACCGTTTGGCGTCGAGTTGTACGGAATCGCCAGCAGCGCTCGCGAGCAGGCACCGTTTGTCGAAGTCGGTTCGCTGGCGGATCTGCCGCGTCTGGTCGGTGAAATGGATTTCGTGGTCAACCTGCTGCCCAACACGGCGGACACCCACGACATTTACGATGCCGCGCTGTTCAAGCAATTCAAGCCGACGGGGTTGTTCATCAATGTCGGACGCGGCGTGGCGGTGGTCGACGCGGACCTGGTTGAAGCGCTGAAGGAAGGGCATCTGGCGGGGGCGGTGATTGACGTGTGCCGTCAGGAGCCGTTGCCGCAGCGCCATCCGTTCTGGACGGCCTGGGGATTACTGCTGACCGGCCACAGTTCCGCGCCGACATCGCCGTCGATGATGGTGCAGTTGTTTGTCGAAAACCTGCGGGCGTATCAGGCGGGCGAGGCGTTGCGCGGGGAAGTGGATTTCAATCGCGGGTATTGAACCACCACTCACCCCTGTGGGAGTGAGCCTGCTCGCGATAGCGGTGTGTCATTCACATGTACTTTGACTGACACGGCCTCATCGCGAGCAGGCTCGCTCCTACAGGGTTTTGCCGTGTGGGTTAGAGGGTGAATTCACCTTCCGCTGCCAATTCGCTCAACGGACGGCGCGGGCTCGGCGCTTCACGGGCCTGCAGGTATTCCGCCAGGCTGGCCTTGTCGCCCAGCTTGCCAACGGCCACGGCCGCGTGCAGTGCGTAGCCTTCAGGAATGTTCAGTTCTTTGCGGGTCAGCTCCTGATCGAAACCGGCCATGCCGTGGGTGTGCCAGCCGCTGATGCTCGCTTGCAGCGCCAGATGACCCCAGGCCGAACCGGTGTCGAAGGTGTGCCACAGCGCCGGGGTTTCTTCGGTGGCGCCAGGTGCGGTAAAGGTGGTTTTCGAGATCACGATCACCAATGCCGAGGCATGCTGCGCCCAGCTGCGGTTGAACTCGTTGAGCAGGCCCAGGTAACGCTCCCAGTTCGGTGTATCGCGACGCGCATAGAGAAACCGCCATGGCTGCGAGTTGTACGCCGACGGCGCCCAGCGCGCGGCTTCGAAAAAGCTCAGCAGAGTTTCTTCGCAAATGGCTTCACCGGTGAAGGCGCGGGGCGACCAACGATCGGTGAACTGCGGGTGAATGGCGTACTCGGCAACGCGTGGGTTGGCACTCATCAATAGATTCCTTGCTACGTTTGAAGGTGTGGGCGACGCAAAACCCTACTTGGCGGCGCTAAAACTGACAAGCACGTTCTACCGGCAGTCGCCAATGCTTGGCCGCAAGGCCTGCGGGCACTAGACTGGCGGCCTTTTCACCACCTGATGTCGACGCTCGAACCATGGCTGCCAAAGTAGAACCGTTCTGGATACGCAAAACCCTCGATCAACTTGATCAGGAGGAATGGGAATCGCTGTGCGATGGTTGTGGCCTGTGCTGCCTGCAAAAGCTGGAAGACGAAGATGACAACAGCGTCTATTACACGCGCATTGCCTGCAAACTGCTGGACCTGAAAACCTGCCAGTGCACCGACTACCCGAATCGTCGTGATTCGGTGCCGGACTGTATCCAGCTCACTCCGGGCAAGGCTGATGAGTTCAAGTGGCTGCCGCCGACCTGCGGCTATCGCCTGGTCAGCGAAGGCAAGGACCTGCCGCTGTGGCATCACCTGGTGTGCGGTGATCGCGACGCGGTGCACCACGAACGCATTTCCCAGTCAGGGCGCATGCTCGCCGAAGGCAGCGTGCCGGAAGATGATTGGGAAGAACATCTGATTTTCCGGGCAGGCTGATCGCCCACGGATCTGACGTTTCACGAAGGAGTGTGTATGGCTGTGGGATGGCGGCTGGCGTTGACGGTTGGGTGTCTGGCCCTGGGCTCGCCCGTGTGGGCGGCTCAGAAGGTTGATCTGGATTATCACGTGCGCCTGTTGCCGCAAAGCGACCAGGCCGAAGTGCGTCTGACCCTGGCCCAGGGGGCAGCGGTGCGCAGTCTGGATTTCGACCTTGGCGACGGCAGTCACTACAGCGATTTCAAGGCTGACGGACAATGGCAACTGAGCCCCGGCAAGCAGGCTCGCGGTCTCTGGAGACCCGCCGCCGACAAGGCCAGCCTGACCTATCGCGTTCGCATTAGCCATGGCCGCAAGAGCGGCAGTTTCGATACGCGCATGACGCCGAACTGGGCATTGATGCGCGGCGACGATCTGGTGCCCGCCGCCCGGCTCGATCAGCAGGACGGCGTCGAATTGGTGTCACGTCTTGAGTTCGAGCTGCCCGGCGGCTGGAAGAGCGTCGAAACTGCGTGGCCGCGGATTGGCAAAAACAAATTCCGTATCGATAACCCATCCCGACTGTTCGATAGACCCACAGGCTGGATGCTCGCTGGCCACTTGGGCAGTCGCCGTACGCGTCTGGGGGAAACGGAAGTCACGGTCAGCTCCCCGCAGGGGCAGGGCATGCGCCGAATGGATGTGCTGACGCTGTTGACGTTCGTCTGGCCACAAGTGCAAGCCGTGTTCCCTCATCATCCCGCCAAGCTGCTGATTGTTGGCGCCAGCGATCCCATGTGGCGCGGCAGCCTGGCCGGGCACGAGTCGATCTACCTTAACAGTCGTCTGCCGCTGGTCAGTGAAAGCGGCACCAGTGCGTTGGTGCGGGAGCTGGCCCAGGTGTTCGGGCGAATCAACGACAAACAGCGCAGTGACTGGATCAGTGAAGGACTTGCCGAGTATTACGCGATTGAGTGGGTGCGTCGGGCGGGAGGGATGAGCGATGAGCGGTTCGAGAGCCTGCATGAAAAACTGCTCAAGAGCGGCGAGAAGGTCACGACCTTGCGCGGTGAGCAGGCCAGCCCGGCGCAGGTAGCCAGGGCGGTGGTGATGCTGCAGGAACTGGATCGCGAGATTCGCCTGAAGACGCGCAACAAGCGCTCGCTGGATGATGTGTTGCGCGCGGCGATACGGCTGGAGAGCATCGATACCAAGGCGTTTGTGCAGCTGTCGGAGAGTGTTATTGGCGACGCTTCGAAGGTCCTTGATACCGGGTTGCTTCAGTAGGGATCAAAAGATCGCAGCCTGCGGCAGCTCCTGCAGGGCGCGCACACACGAGCTGCCGCAGGCTGCGATCTTTTACTTTGAATCATCAAACGCCGGTTTTTGGCGAATTCAATGAATCATTGCCCGTAACCGTCGCGGTTTTGGTTGCTGCCTCGGCATTGGCCTTCAGCGTCTTCAGCTCTTCACCCGCCCGCTGGATTTTCGCCCGTACGTTGTCCATGTCCTGTCGGCTTTTCTCCAGCAGGCTTTTTGCCGAACTGTGGCCGGTGATACCACGGGCCAGGGCAACACCGCCGATGGCCACTTGAATCAAACCAAAGATCCCGCCGCGACGCAGGCCCTTGCCCACCATCACCACGCCACCCGCTATCGAGCCGATGCGCTCCCAGCCCTGGACGTTCTGTTCGGAAGGAGTCTGGAACGGTGTGGATTCGATACGCTCGACGCGTTTGAGTTCGCTCATGATCTATCTCCAGGCAGGGAAGGGCAGCTTCAGTCTCGATAGTTAAGCTGACTGCCGGGGCCTGTCGCTTGTTCCATCGAATGTGCGGTGGCTCAGCGGAATTTTGGCCCCGAGCGGGTGTTGAGCCCTTTGGCCATGCGGTCATAAAGCACGACGTTGACCGTGGCAGCCAGGTTCATGCAACCGGTGGTCGGGATGTAGACCACGTCTTCGCACCAGTCGCGAATCTCTTGATCCAGCGAACCGTCTTCAGGACCGAAGATGTACAGCGCGCGGTCCGGGTGGGTGTACTCCGGCAGCGGGCGGGCGCCCTCGACCAGCTCCACGGCGACCGGCACGCAGTTCAGCGGCAGGATTTTTTTCAGGTCGTCGATGCCGATCAGCGGGATGTCGTAGTGGACACGCTTGGTATCGGTGACGAAATCGGCGGCGCGTTCATAGCGTTTGCCGGTGTAGAACACCGACGCCACGCCATAACAGCCAGCGGCGCGCATCACCGAACCGACGTTCTCCGGTGATTTGGGGTTATACAAACCAATGCAGCTGTACCGTTTGTCTGCCACGAGCGGGGTGCCTTTCGGGAAAAAATCGCGATTATACGGGGAATGGGGCAGGGGTGTTCAGTTTGAGATTGGTGGTGGCCGGGCTATCGAAATCGCGGGCAAGCCCGCTCCCACAGGGTGCTGTGGTGTACACCACATTTGTGGTCACCATCAATCACTGTGGGAGCGGGCTTGCCCGCGATGGGGCCATTCCAGGCGCTGAGGATTTTCAGTCGTCTTTCTTCATCAGGCCAGCCAGCGCCGCAAACGGGTTATGTGTCGCCTTGGCGATTTTCGGTGTGCTCAGCGAGCCTTCATCGAAATACTGTTGGTCTGTGTAGCGCGAGTGTTCGTTGTCGTGACAGTACAGGCACAACAGCTCCCAGTTCGAACCGTCCTGCGGGTTGTTGTCGTGATTGTGGTCGCGGTGATGCACGGTCAGTTCGCTCAGGCGCTTGCCGGAGAACTCACGGGCGCAGCGGCCGCACACGTGCGGGTACATTTTCAGGGCCTTGTCGCGGTAACCCATTTCCTTGTCGCGCTGGTTGTCGGCGAGGATGCGGTCCAGTTTCGACGTGTTGGTTGGGGTGGACGAACTCATGGGTTCACCTTTGTAGAAAGACTAATGACGGTTATGCAGCCAGTTTAGCTCAGCCCTTGAGCTTCTCGGCAATCCAGATGGTATGGCGAGTGCCTTTGTTGCCGTGGGCGAAGACCTGCACTTCCTCGGCCTTGAACCCGGCTTTTTTCAGTTTGTCGGAAAACTGCCGGTCTGCACTGGCCGACCAGACCGCCAGCACGCCTTTGGGGCGCAGGGCTTTGGCACAGGCGCTCAGGCCGCCGGCGGAATACAGCCAGCTGTTGGCTTTCTGGGTCAGGCCTTCGGGGCCGTTGTCGACATCGAGCATGATCGCATCGAAACCCTGCGGCTCGGCTTGCAGGACCTTGGCCACGTCTTCCATGCGGATCACGGTGCGCGGGTCTTGAAGCGGGTTTCCCGCTTTCTCGCCGAGCGGACCACGGTTCCACTCCACAACGCCAGGGACCAGCTCAGCGACCACCACTTCGGCGGTCTTGCCCAGGTGCTTGAGGGCCGAGGCGAGGGTGAAGCCCATGCCCAGGCCACCGATCAATACACGTGAACTCGGCCGACCGGCGACCTTGCGGCAAGGGATCTCGGCCAGGGCATCCTCGGAGCCGTGCATGCGGGTGTTCATCAATTGCCCGCCGTCACCGCCCTGGATCTTGATGACGAAATCCTCACCGTATTCGAACAGGCACAGGGCTCCGCCGTTTTCCGGGATGGGGGTGGTGTCGAGCAGAACGAAACGTTTCATGGGGCTCACTTGAAGAAAATTGGCAGAACTCGAAGGGGCAAACAGACGCAGTTGGGAGTAGCCTGTTTATGACAACAAGGCTAACGGAGCCATTGATGAAGCGCACCATTCTAACGGTCATTGCCCTGGCCGCGCTCGCGATAACTGCAGCACAGGCCCAACCGTTGCAGGCCACGCCCATCAGTCCCGCTGCGATGCCCGGCTCACCGGGTACCGCGACGCCCACGCCCTATCCGCAAATCAGCCCGGCGCCATTGCCCAGGGTCGGCCCGGGTAGCAGCGGTCCGCCGTTGGTGCCCATCAACAAGCCGAGCCCGCCGACCAAGGACCAGCCACTGCCGGGGCTGGAGCCTAACCCACCGAAACCCAAGCCACCGGGCGGTTAGACCTGCTGGGAGAGCAGTTGCCCATCGGCCATGCGCAAGCGTTTGGACAGCGAAACGGCGAGGGCGCGGATGATCTTGGCAGCGATTTTCGGTGCGTCATTGAGCATTTTTTCCAGCGAGTCCTTACCCAGATTGAGCAGCTGACAATTGCTCGCCGCCACGCAACTGGCCGAGCGCCGTTCGCCGTCGAGGACGGCCATTTCGCCGAACGAGCGACCGCTGCGCAATGTAGCGATGGTTACTCGTTGCCCGTCAGCGGTGGTTTTCTGCACCGAGACCTGGCCGGTGTGGATGATGCACATGAAGCTGCCGGCATCGCCCTCCTGGAAAATCTGTTCGCCCTGGGCAATGGTGCTGATGCTGAAATAGCCCGATGCTGCGGCAAAGTCCGCTGGCAGCAGTTGATTGAACAGGCCGCAGTCCATCAGCCAGTCGCGAATTTCGTTGTTTAGAAAGGTTGGTTCTGACATGTCGTCATGGTCTTTTGTGTGTGTTGCCGACTCGAATTTGAAATCACCGTAAATCCCCTGTGGAAGCGAGCAGGTGTTGTATCGGCATTCGGTGTGCGGAATTAAGACCGGTTCATCGGCCCAAGTTCCTCAGGCAATACCCAAAACCTTGAACAAAAAGGCGTATTCGAGTGCTACGTCACGCAATCCCTGATAACGCCCGCTCATCCCGCCATGCCCGGCACCGAGTTCAGTCTTTAGCAGCAGGGGATTGTTGTCGGTTTTGCTCGCGCGCAACTTCGCCACCCATTTGGCCGCTTCCCAGTATTGAACGCGGCTATCGTTGTAGCCGGCAATGACCAGCGTCGCCGGATAGGCTTGTGCGGTGACGTTTTCGTACGGGGCATAGGCCTTGATCCGATCATAGACGTCCGGCTCTTCAGGATTACCCCACTCGTCGTATTCCGTCACGGTCAACGGCAGGTCCGGGTCGAGCATGGTATTGAGCACGTCGACGAACGGTACTTCGGCAATGGCCGCACCAAACAGCTCCGGCCGTTGGTTGAGTACCGCGCCGATCAGCAGTCCACCAGCGCTGCCGCCGCTGATCGCCAGTTGTGGCGCGGTGGTGAAGCCATTGGCGATCAGGTGTTCGGCACAGGCAATGAAGTCGCTGAACGTGTTGTGCTTGTGCTCCTGCTTGCCGGCGCGATACCAGGCTTCCCCCAGTTCGCCACCGCCGCGCACGTGCGCAATGGCAAACGCCATGCCGCGATCCAACAGGCTCAGGCGTGCGTGGGAGAACCAAGGGTCGAGGCTCTCGCCGTAGGCGCCGTAACCATACAAATACAGTGGAACCGGTTTGCCGAGGTTTTCGCGCTTGATCACCAGGCTGATCGGCACTTGGGTACCGTCCGGCGCGGTCGCCCACAGGCGCTGGCTGACATAGGCATCGGCATCGAACGGGCCAAGCACCGGGGTTTGCTTGAGGACTTTCTGCTCGCCGGTCGCCAGTTCAAGCTGGCGGATTTGCGCCGGACGGTTCAACGCTTCGTAGCGCAGGCGAATCCGGTCGCTGACGAACTCCAGGCTGTTTTGCACGTGCAGGCTGTAGGCCGCGTCCGGCAATTGCACGCGATAGGGCGACAAACCTTGTGGGTGAACTTCAATCACCGGCAGGCCGCCGATCCGCAGGCTCAGGGTCATGGCGCCGGTGTTCAGGCTGATACCGTCGATCATCACGCTGTCGCTGTGGGCAATCAGGCTTTGCCAGTCGGCCTCGAACGGCGCACTGCCGGTATCGACAGCCGTGTACAGGGCAAAGTTGATGCCGTCGCGGTTGGTGCGAATGAACCAGGTCCATTGACCATCGAGCATACCGTGGTCGACGTCATATTCATGATCCTCGACCCGTGGTGCGATGCAGGTAAAGGCTTGCTGTGGCTGGTTGGCGTCGAGGACCCAGGCTTCACTGGTGGTCTTGCTGCCCACGGACAGCAGCAATTGCTGTTCGGAGCTTGAGCGGTAGCAATGCATGAAGAAGCGCCCGTCCGGCTCATGGAACACTTCTTCGGCCGCCGTGCCGTCCAGACGGTAGCGGTACAGCTTGTGCGGGCGGTGAGTGTCGTCCAGTTCACCGAAAAACAGCGTCAGGCTGTCGTTGGCCCAGGTCATGCTGCCGTCGCAATCCTGGAACTCCAGTTCGCTGACACGCCCGTCGGACAGTTCCTTCACGAACAGCGTGTAAATCTCATCACCCGTGGCGTCGATGCTGTAGGCCAGACGCTGATGGTCCGGGCTGATGCTGAACGCGCCAAGGGAAAAGAAGCCGCCGTTGGCCAGCACGTTCGGGTCCAGCAGCAGTTGTTCCTGGTTTTCGTCGAGGGTCAGGCTGTCATCGGCCGGACGCGGGCAGCGGTAGTGTCGGGCATATTCGTCGCCTGCCGTGGTGCGCGTGTAATACAGATACGGTCCCCACGGCGAAGGCAGGGACAGGTCCGTCTCGAGAATCCGGCCTTTGATTTCCTCGAACAGCGTTTCGCGCAACCCGGCCTGATCGGCGGTTTGTGCTTCCTGATAGCTGTTTTCAGCCTTGAGGTAATCGAGCACGGCCGCGGTGTCGCGTTCTTGCAGCCAGGCATACGGGTCGGGACCTTCAGCCCTGTGGGCGATCGGGGCGTCGTGAATGTTGGCGGATAGAGGCATGAAGGACTCTCGAACAGTACGGAATAGGGGGCTTGGCAACCTGTGGGAGCGGGCCGGCTTAACTGTCAGGCATTGATGCAGCCTGATGGGCGAAAAGCCGTTATCATAAGCGCCTCTTTGCCTGCCTTGCCATGGACACCATGACCGAGAACGACTATCTGATCGCTTGGGGCCTCTACGCCTTTGCCGCTTTGGGCTGCCTGTTGGTGTGGATGCGCATTACCCACTGGATGTGGCGTTGGCTGCGCGAGCCGCTGCGGCTGCTGGTGGTGGTGCTGCTGTTCAGCCCGACCATCATTGACCCGGTGAAGGATAAAGTTGCACCGGCCATCGCCATTACCGCCCTGGACCTGTTGTTCAAGGTCGGCAACAACGCCTGGCGGGCGATTTCCGATCTGTTCATGTACGGCATGATCGCCTTTGGTCTCTATCTGGTGATGGTGGCGATCCGCTTCCCTATCGAACGTGCCTCCAGCGCTCGCAAGGAGCAGGCTGCCGCCGCCAAAGCGGCTGCCCGTGCCGACGAGTCGGGGGAGGATCATCCTTTCGGCGGTGCTGGCGATGATCGCTACGGTCGTCCGCCTGTGCCGAGCAATCCCCAGCGGATGCGCGTCGAACCCCGTCTGTAACCCCGGCCCTGTCATTGAGCGAGAATCCCGAGCATGTGTGAGTTATTGGGCATGAGCGCCAATGTCCCGACCGATATTGTCTTCAGCTTCACCGGGCTGATGCAGCGCGGCGGGCGCACTGGCCCGCATCGTGATGGCTGGGGTATCGCTTTCTATGAAGGTCGCGGGCTGCGCCTGTTCCAGGACCCGGCCGCGAGCAGCGAGTCGGAAGTCGCCAACCTGGTGCAGCGTTATCCGATCAAGAGTGAAGTGGTCATCGGGCACATCCGCCAGGCCAACGTCGGCAAGGTTTGCCTGTCCAACACCCATCCGTTTGTCCGTGAACTGTGGGGACGCAATTGGTGTTTCGCGCATAACGGCCAATTGGCAGACTTTCAGCCAACGGCCAGTTTCTACCGCCCCGTCGGTGATACCGACAGCGAGGCGGCGTTCTGTGATTTGCTCAACCGCGTGCGGGCGGCGTTCCCTGAACCGGTTGAGGTCGAAGCGCTGCTGCCGGACCTGGTGGCCGCTTGCGCCGAATACCGCAGCAAAGGCGTGTTCAACTGCCTGCTCAGTGATGGCGACTGGCTGTTCTGCTACTGCTCTACCAAGCTGGCACAGATCACCCGGCGTGCTCCATTCGGTCCGGCGCGCTTGAAAGATGTCGACGTGATCGTCGATTTTCAGGCCGAAACCACACCCAATGACGTGGTCACCGTGATCGCCACCGAGCCGTTGACCGAAAACGAAACCTGGACCCGTTACGAACCGGGTCAATGGAGCCTGTGGCGACGCGGCGAATGCGTCAGCCAGGGCCAGACCCTTTAAGGATTGTTCCCCATGTTGCTCAGTTATCTACGACTGGTGTTGTTTGCGGCGGGCCTGTTGATCGGTGTCCAGGTGCCGGGGTTCATCAACGATTATGCCAAGCGGGTCGAGGCGCATCTGATTGAGGCGCAAACCAGCCTGAGTGGGTTTCAGGGCACCGCCAATCAGTTTTTCAAGGGCGATATGCAGGCCTTGGTTGCCCATTATCGCGCCAGTGAAGACCCGATCTTTCGCAGCGATGCCGACAGCCTGAGCAACCTGTTGACCCGCCAGGTGGCGCTGGACAAGCAGTTTCAGGCGATGCAAGGCCCGTGGTACATCCGCTTCCTGCAAGTGGTGCTGGCCGCCGATCCGGACATTCGCAAGGAAACCTGGAATGGCTACAGCTATCAGATCCTGCTGACGCCTGAGGCGATGATCTGGGGCATGAGCGGCGCGTTGCTGCTGTCGTTCGGGATTGAATGCCTGTTCCGTCTGATCGACTGGGTGGTGCTGGGCGGCAAACGCCTGCGCCAGAGCCGGCCGATTGAAGAACGGGATTTGCGCGGTTTGTAAGAAAAGATCGCAGCCTTCGGCAGCGCGCTCATCTGTAGGAGCTGCCGAAGGCTGCGATCTTTTGATCTTCAGCGATTTAAAACGATGTAGCCCTCACCCACCTTCCGCGCATACCCCTCCAGCACCTGCTGACACAACGCCACAATCTCTTCGACCCACTCCACGCCCACCCGCCACGACACCACAACCTGCAAGTTCGGCGGACGTTGTTCGATGTCGAGCAAGGTCAATTCGCCGCGCGCCAGTTCTTCGGCCACCAGCACCGGTGGCAACGCGCCGATGCCAAAGCCGTCGCGTAACAAGCGGGTAATCGCCGACACCGAATTCACGCAGTTCAATCGAGGCGCCATCACGCCATTGGCTTGCATCAGGCTGAGCACTTCCTGATGCGGATGGGAGTTTTTCGAATAGGTGATGATCCGTTCGTTCGCCAGATCGGCGATGCCTGAATACTCACGGTTGTAGATGGAATTGCTGGCAACGATCCAGCCCATCGGGTGGCTCGCCAGTTCCAGGCTGCGCACGCTCTCATGACGCAGCAGGTCGGTTTGCAGGATCACATCGAGAAAGCCTTTTTGCAGCTGATCGCAGAGGTTGAGCGAGGTATCGGCCACCAGCTCGATTTCCACCCGCGGGTAGTGATCAGTCATCTGCGCCACCAAGGGGCTGAGCCAGGTGTGGATCACGGTGTCCATCACACCGATGCGCACACGTCCGGCCTTGCTCGAACGGGTTTCGATCGATTGTTTGAGCGCCTGCATGGTGTCCATCATCTGCTCGGCATAGTCGAGCACTTTCAAGCCTTCGGGCGTCAGGCTGACGCCGCGCGAATCACGCAGAAACAGCTTCACCCCCAGCTCGCTTTCCAGCACGGCAATACGGCTGGAAATCGACGCCTGGGTGGTGAAGAGCTTGTCGGCCGTGAGGCGAAAGCTCTTGAGTCGGGCGACCCAGACGAAGGTCTCGAGAAACTTCAGGTTCATGGGATAAAGATTTCTTATGGCTAAGGCGGGTTTTTATTAGTTGGACGCAGCAGGGGTGTGCGACCAAAAATCGGCGCATCCGGTTCCCACGATAGGCGTCGTCGGGGCTCAGAACAATACCAATAAAATCAGCGCGGAGATTTGCCATGAGTGCGCCCGACAGCACCGCCATCCCGAAAGCAACGGCCCGGCCGGGACCTTTCGACTGGTATCGAAACATCAATCAGCAAGAACGTCGCACCTTCTGGAGCTGCAAGATCGGCTATGGCCTGGATGGCATGGACACTCAAATGCTCAGCTTCGTGGTGCCGACCCTGATTGCGATGTGGGGCATCACCACCGGGCAGGCCGGGCTGATTCATACCAGCACCCTGATCGCCTCGGCCATCGGTGGCTGGGTAGCGGGGATTCTCTCCGACCGCATCGGTCGTGTTCGCACCTTGCAACTGACGGTGTTGTGGTTTGCCTTCTTCACCTTCCTCTGCGGCTTCGCGCAAAACTACGAGCAACTGCTGATTGCGCGCACGTTGATGGGCTTTGGTTTCGGTGGCGAGTGGACGGCCGGTGCAGTGCTGATCGGCGAAGTCATTCGTGCCAAGGACCGCGGCAAGGCTGTGGGCATGGTGCAATCCGGGTGGGCGCTGGGCTGGGGCCTGACGGCAATTCTGTATGCGCTGCTGTTCTCGGTATTGCCGCCGGAAGACGCCTGGCGTGCACTGTTCCTCCTTGGCATCGTGCCGGCGATTTTCGTGATTTTCGTTCGCCGGTTGGTGAAAGACCCGGAAATCTACCGTGAGGCCAAGGCTAAACAGGAGCCGAGCAATCCGTCGAAGTTCTACGAGATCTTCGCCCCCGACATGCTGTTCACCACCATTCGCGCTTCGCTGCTGACTACCGGTGCATTGGGCGGCTACTACGCCATCACGTCCTGGCTGCCGACTTTTCTGAAGAACGAACGCGGGTTGAGCGTACTCGGCACCGGCGGTTATCTGGCGATGGTGATCATCGGTTCCTACGTCGGCTATGTCATCAGCGCTTATTTGACTGACATCCTCGGACGAAAAAAGAACTTCATCCTGTTCGCGGTCGGTTCCTTCACCATCGTCCTGCTGTACACGCAACTGTCGGTCAGCAACGGCGTGATGCTGTGGCTGGGCTTCCCGTTGGGCTTCTTCGCCTCGGGGATTTTCAGCGGCATGGGCGCGTTCCTGACCGAGTTGTTCCCTACCCGGATTCGCGGTTCGGGCCAGGGTTTTTGCTACAACATCGGCCGTGCGCTGGCGGCGTTGTTTCCGCTGCTGATCGGTCTGCTCAGCCAGACCGTTCCGTTGAGTGTAGGCATCGGTGCCTTTGCGGCGGTGTCCTACGGCGTGGTGATCCTCGCGGCCCTGAGCCTGCCGGAAACCCGTGGCAAACAACTGGATGCGCAGTAACTGATAACCTGCGGGATCAGAAATGTCCCGCAGCTAAAAAGAATAAAGCCTACAGGAGTGTTCATCGTGAGCCGCCTGCTACTGAACTGCGACATCGGCGAGAGCTTCGGCAGCTGGACCATGGGTCTGGACGCCGAGGTCATGCCCTTCATCGATTGCGCCAACATCGCTTGCGGTTTCCATGCCGGCGACCCGAGCATCATGCGCAAGACCGTCAGCCTGGCTCTCAGCCATGGCGTGCAGATCGGCGCGCATCCGGCCTATCAGGATCTGGTCGGTTTCGGCCGTCGCTCCATGGCCTATGCCACCCAGGAACTTCAAGACATTCTGCACTACCAGATCGGCGCACTCGATGGCATCTGCCGCGCTCAGGGTGGGCGGGTGAGCTACGTCAAACCTCATGGCGCGATGTACAACGACATGATGGCCAACCCGGCCCAATTGCGTGCGGTGCTGCAAGCCGTGGCGTCCTACGACCGCAGCCTGCCGCTGATGTTGATGGCGACCAAAGACAACAGCGCCGCCCAGCAGTTGGGCGACGAGTACGGCGTGACCCTGTGGTTCGAAGCCTTTGCCGACCGCGCCTACGACAGCGCCGGCAGGCTGGTTTCGCGACAAACGCCGGGCGCCGTGCATCACGATCCGGAGCACATCATCGAACAGGCGCTGACGATTGCCCGCGGCGACCCGCTCACCGCGATTGACGGCAGCGCGTTGCATTTGCAGGCCAACACCCTCTGCGTACACGGCGACAACGCCCACTCGGTCGCCGCCGTGCAACACATCCGTGAAGCCCTGAACCGGCAGACCGCATCATGAAACTGCGGGTAGAAGTGGTCGCCCTCGATTGCCTGATGGTGCGTCTGTTCGACGAGATCGCCGAAGCCAACATGCCGTGGATGCTCGCCGCGAGTGAAAGCCTGCGCGCGGCGTTCGCTGAGCATTTGATCGACCTGGTGCCGTCCTACACAACGTTGATGGTGCATTACGACCTGACCGCGTTGAGCCCGAACCAGGCACGGGAGTTGATTGCCGAAGCGTTGATCGACCTCACGCCCAATGCGCGCACTCGTGGCACCTGCCATGTATTGCCGGTGTGGTACGACTTGAGCGTCGGCCCGGAATTGAGCCTGCTGTCGCAAAGCAGCGGGCTGCCGATAGAGGAGGTGATCCGCCGCCACAGCGCGCATGAATATCAAGTGTTCGCGCTGGGGTTTGCCCCGGGATTTGCTTTCATGGGCCTGGTGGAAGAAGTGCTCGCCGCGCCGCGCCTGAACACACCCCGCAAGAAAGTCGCGGCGGGCAGTGTCGGTATCGCCGAACGGCAGACGGCCGCCTATCCGGTGGTATCGCCGGGTGGCTGGAACCTGATCGGTCGTACACCAGCCAAATTGTTTGATCGAAATCGTGACGGCTACAGCCTGATGCAACCGGGCGATACCGTGCGGTTCGAAGCGATCGGCCATGCCGAGTTCATCAACCTGGGCGGTGATGACACACCGCAGGAGGCCTTGGCATGAGCGGTTTGACGATTGAGACGAGCACGCCGTTGTGCCTGTTGCAGGATGCCGGTCGATTCGGTGTGCGGCATTTGGGCGTGACCCAGGGCGGTGCGGCCGATTGGCGTTCGATGTCCTGGGCCAACTGGCTGTTGGGTAACGGGCTGGACGCGGCGGTGATCGAGATCACCCTCGGCGGATTCACTGTAGTGGCCGAAGACGATTGCGTGCTGGCGCTGGCCGGTGCGGATTTGGGGGCGCGGGTGGATGGCGAGGTTTTGGCGCCTTGGCGCAGTTTCCGGCTGCTCAAGGGTCAGCGCTTGCAATTCACCCAGCCGTTGCTCGGCGCTCGCGCCTATCTGGCGGCGCCGGGTGGGTTTGACGCGCCAAAGGTGTTGGGCAGCAGCGCGACGGTGGTCCGTGAAGAACTCGGTGGACTGGATGGCATGGGCCGTGCGCTGAGCAACGGCGCGAGTTTGCGCTATTCGGGCAATTCGCTGATGTTGCTGCGTGAGCTCACGGCGGACCAGCAACCCGATCTGACCCTGAATGCACCTCTGGATCTGGTCCTTGGCGCACAGATCGGCGAGTTCAGCGGGCAAAGCCTGTTCGATGCTTTCAACACTAATTGGACCCTCGACAGCCGAGCCGACCGGATGGGCATTCGCCTGTTGGGCACGGCGTTGCAGTACCAGGGCAAACCGATGATTTCCGAAGGCATTCCATTGGGCGCGGTCCAGGTGCCACCGGACGGGCAGCCGATTGTGCTGCTCAATGATCGGCAGACCATTGGCGGTTATCCGCGATTGGGGGCGTTGACGCCGTTGGCGCTGGCGCGGCTGGCGCAGTGTCTGCCGGGGGCGCAGGTGCGGTTGCGGCCGGTGGTGCAGGAAGTGGCGCATCGCGAACAGGTCGAATATCTGCACCGGTTCAGCTGACCCCCTGTAGGAGCCGGCTTGCCGGCGAAAGCAATCTTGATCCTTGTCGCGACAGATCGGACGCCTTCGCTGGCAAGCCAGCTCCTACAGGACAGAGGTGTTACTTGGACAAAAACCGCATCCCTTCCTCCAACCCCCGAAGGGTCAGCGGATACATCTGGTCGTCGATCAAATCCCGCACGATGTTGGTCGACGAGGTATAGCTCCACGTTTCCTTCGGATACGGGTTGATCCAGATGAGCTTCTTGTACTTCTCCTTGAAGCGCTGCATCCACACGTAACCGGCTTCTTCGTTCCAGTGCTCGACGCTGCCGCCGGGCTGGGTGATTTCATACGGCGCCATCGCGGCGTCGCCGATGAAGATCACTTTGTAGTCGGCGCCGTACTTGTGCAGCAGGTCCATGGTCGACGTGCGCTCGGAAGTGCGGCGCATGTTGTTCTTCCACACCGATTCATAAATGAAGTTGTGGAAGTAGAAGTACTCCAGATGCTTGAACTCGGTCTTGCAGGCCGAGAACAGTTCCTCGCAGATCTTCACGTGCGCGTCCATCGAGCCGCCGATGTCGAACAGCAGCAACAACTTGACCGTGTTGCGTCGCTCCGGACGCATCTGGATGTTCAGCAGGCCGGCATCCTTGGCGGTGTGGTCGATGGTGCCATCGATATCGAGTTCTTCCGCCGCACCCTGACGGGCGAACTTGCGCAAACGGCGCAGCGCGACCTTGATGTTGCGCGTGCCCAGTTCCACCGAATCGTCGAGGTTCTTGTACTCGCGCTGGTCCCAGACCTTGACCGCTTTGCCCTGGCGCTTGCCGGCGTCGCCGACCCGAATGCCTTCCGGGTTGAAACCGCCAGAACCAAACGGGCTGGTGCCACCGGTGCCGATCCACTTGTTGCCGCCGGCATGGCGTTCTTTCTGTTCTTCCAGGCGTTTCTTGAACTCTTCGATCAGCTTGTCGAGCCCGCCAAGGGACTGGATCGCCGCCCGTTCTTCGTCGGTCAGCGAACGCTCGAATTCCTTGCGCAGCCAGTCTTCGGGAATCAGCGCTTGCAAGTGGTCGTCGAGTTTTTCCAGACCATTGAAGTAAGCACCGAAGGCGCGGTCAAACTTGTCGAAATGCTTTTCGTCCTTCACCAGGATCGCCCGGGCCAAGTAGTAAAACTCGTCCATGTCGGCGAACGTCACGCGCTGTTTCAACGCGTTGATCAGGTCCAGCAGTTCACGCACCGAGACCGGCACCTTGGCTGCGCGCATTTCATTGAACAGGTTGAGCAACATGGCGTTGGCCCTTATCGACTGCCGCGACGGCTCATGAACGCCAGACGCTCAAGCAATTGCACGTCCTGTTCGTTCTTCACCAAAGCGCCGGCCAGCGGCGGGATGGCCTTGGTCGGATCACGTTCGCGCAGTACGGCTTCGCCGATGTTGTCGGCCATCAGCAGCTTCAGCCAGTCCACCAGTTCGGAGGTCGACGGCTTCTTCTTCAGGCCCGGCACCTTGCGCACGTCGAAGAACACGTCCAGCGCTTCGCTGACCAGGTCTTTCTTGATGTCCGGGTAGTGGACGTCGACGATTTTTTGCAGGGTGGTGCGGTCAGGGAAGGCGATGTAGTGGAAGAAGCAGCGGCGCAGGAAGGCGTCCGGCAGCTCTTTCTCGTTGTTGGAGGTAATGATGATGATCGGGCGTTTCTTGGCCTTGATGGTCTCGTCGATCTCGTAAACGTAGAACTCCATCTTGTCGAGTTCTTGCAGCAGGTCGTTAGGGAACTCGATGTCGGCCTTGTCGATTTCGTCGATCAGCAGGATCACACGCTCTTCGGACTCGAAAGCCTCCCACAGCTTGCCCTTTTTCAGGTAGTTGCGAACGTCGTGGACTTTTTCCGTGCCCAGTTGCGAGTCGCGCAAGCGGCTGACCGCGTCGTACTCGTACAGGCCTTGATGGGCCTTGGTGGTCGACTTGATGTGCCAGGTGATCAGCTTGGCGCCAAAGGATTCGGCCAGTTGCTCGGCGAGCATGGTCTTGCCGGTGCCCGGTTCGCCCTTGACCAGCAATGGCCGCTCCAGGGTGATGGCGGCGTTGACCGCCAGCTTCAGGTCATCGGTGGCGACGTAGGCCTGGGTGCCTTCGAACTTCATCTGCTAATCCTCGAACGGTAACGCCGACCTGAGCGAGGCAGGGCGGGGCGCAATAAAAATGGTCAGCCCCGACTATAACGCGGCGCCCCGTCGACTGTGAACGCAGACGGCTTATTCAGTCTCTGAATGGGGCGTCACATCTTGACTCAGTCTCGGCGTGTAGCCAGGCCGCCACCCTCGGTGATGACGGTTGGTGTGTCGAATGGCTCGAGCCGGATATCCAGATTGGCGCCGACACCTTGTATCTGGATGCCCTGGCGCAAAACGCAGCGGATGAAAATACCCGTATCTTTATCGACTGGCGTGCACGCACCGGGTTACCGCTCAATCAGGCCGCCGAGGCTCTGGGGGTCAGCACCCGCAGTATCAGTCGCTACAGCAGTGGTCGCGAAACGGTGCCGCGTTCTTTGGCCCTGGCCTGTCTGGGTTGGGATTTTCTGCAACAGCAATCGAACCCGTCCAGGGCGGCGGAGGAAACAGGTCGATACACCGTCACGCGTAAACGTTAACCGGATTCCGGCTTTGGCCGTTCGTACCGTGCGTTGAAGGCCTGGACGAAACCATTGCGCAAAATCTGTAAAAACGCCTGGAATCCGCTGATATCCCGTTGATGCACATTGCCTTTGAGTTCGACGCGCGTTGCGAACTGGTTTTTGCCCTGATTTTTCAACACGTTCTCAGTGCCGCCGACCAAGGCTTCCCATATGGAGCGAAACAGGCCCTTGTCCTTGTTTTCCACATCCTGCTGCCAATTGAACACGTCAACATCGCGTAGCAACGGCTTTATATAGCCGGTGAGGCGCCCCTTCTCGGCCTTGGCTTCTATCACCACATCGCCATGACCGGCGTTGAAGTCGAACTTGCCGTACGCCGCTGCGAAGTCGTTCAAGCGTTTGAGCTGGATGTCCGTGGCTCTCATCCGGAATTCGAAATCCTGGAAGTCGCTCAGGGGATCAAACGTTGCCGTGGTTTCCAGAGGGGCGTGGCCCAGCAGCAGTGCTTTGCCTTCGAAGCGCGCGTCGCGTTTGCCTTTTTTGTCCACCACGTTGGTCAGGTTGAAGATGCTGGCGTTTACCTTTGTGGCATTCATGTTGACCGGCGGTTTGGAATTGAAATTACGAAAGGTGATTCGGCCATCGTAAATCCGCACTTCGTCCAGGGTAATGGGCAGTAATTTACCCAATTGAGCCCGCCAGTCAGTGCCTTCACCGGTCTGTGAGTTTTTCTTGTTGGCCCCGCCATCGACGAAGTTTATTTCGGGGTCAAAAAAATGCACTTGAGCGACGACCGCGCGGTCGTACCACAAGGAGTGCCAACTGACAGAGAGGTCGATCAACGGCGCATTGACGAAGGGCACCGGCACCTTGCCATTGACCTTGACGATTCTCAGGCCATTGATTTTGTAAGCGCCGCGCCACAGGGCCAGGTCCACATCGATCACCTGGCCACGGTAGTCGCCCATGTCAGCCAGCCGCTCATTGAGATAATCACGCACCAGATAAGGCAGGGTGAAGTGCAAGGTAACCAACAGCACGACGAGGGCGGCGAAGGTCCACAGGGGCCAGCTGTATCGACGTTTCATGATGGCAAATCTCTGGCGATGTAATGCGGTTGACTGCGCGGGTAAGCGGACGTTCGACCTGACTGGACGCCTACGTGCAAGAGGCTTACCTTGATGCCCTGTTTTTAATGTTGAAGTCATGAGTCAAGGACACAGCCATGAGCCGAATTTTTGCTGACAACGCCCATTCCATCGGCAATACACCGCTGGTGCAGATCAACCGAATCGCCCCGCGTGGCGTCACTATCCTGGCCAAAATCGAAGGTCGTAACCCGGGTTACTCGGTCAAGTGCCGGATCGGCGCGAACATGATCTGGGACGCCGAAAGCAGCGGTAAACTCAAGCCGGGCATGACCATCGTCGAACCGACCTCCGGCAACACCGGCATCGGCCTGGCCTTCGTGGCCGCTGCCCGTGGCTACAAATTGATGCTGACCATGCCCGCGTCCATGAGTATCGAACGGCGCAAAGTGCTCAAGGCCCTGGGCGCCGAACTTGTGCTGACTGAGCCCGCCAAGGGTATGAAAGGCGCCATCGAGAAAGCGGGCGAAATCGTTGCCGGCGATCCGTCCAGATATTTCATGCCTGCGCAGTTCGACAACCCGGCCAACCCGGCCATCCACGAAAAGACCACCGGCCCGGAAATCTGGAACGATACCGATGGCGCTGTCGACGTGCTGGTAGCCGGCGTCGGAACGGGCGGAACGATCACGGGTGTTTCGCGGTATATCAAGAATACCCAGGGCAAACCGATTATTTCGGTGGCGGTAGAACCGGTGGTCTCCCCGGTGATTACCCAAGCGCTGGCGGGAGAGGAAATCAAACCGAGCCCGCACAAGATCCAGGGCATCGGTGCCGGATTTGTGCCGAAGAACCTGGACCTGTCGATGGTCGACCGTGTCGAGTTGGTCAGCGACGATGAGTCCAAGGCGATGGCCCTGAGGTTGATGCAGGAAGAAGGGATTTTGTGCGGCATCTCCTGCGGTGCAGCGATGGCGGTAGCGGTGCGGTTGGCCGAAACCCCGGAAATGCAGGGCAAGACCATCGTGGTCATCCTGCCGGATTCGGGCGAGCGTTATCTGTCGAGCATGCTCTTCAGCGATCTGTTCACCGAGCAGGAGAACCAGCAGTAACAGTCGGGTGCAGGACAATGAAGGGGCGGGGCAACCGCCTCTTCATCAAGGAGATTCAAGGTCAGCGAGCGTTCAGGTGCTTCATGTTAGCAACGGCTTTGTTGCGTAACTGTTAAGACTGAATGTCGGGTCAGGCGGGTTATTCCCGTGGTTGGCGATGTCGGGTAGTTGTAGGTGGACCTATCCTTTGTCGCAAAGGCGTCCCGGTGTTGGCGGTCGTGGTGCTGACGTTGTTGGGGTATTGGCTGTTTGGGTGATTCTGATGAAGAAACAGCGCTCTGGGAGCGATTTTTTATTTAACCTGAGTATGCTCAGCCCGCACCGAATTCATGAACGCCTGCATCGCCGAAGACTGAATACGATGTCGGCGGGTGATTAACCCATAAGGCGGAAGTCGCGCTTCGAATTTGATCGGCAACACCGCCAGCAGATCCCGGCCGGGATAGTCCTCGACCACTGACACCGGCGTTACACCGAGCATGTCGGTTTGTTGAATCAAAGACAGCAAGGTCATGATCGATGTGGTTTCAACGATGCTGCTCGGGATGTCGACGCGGGCGTTGTGAAACACCTGATTGATGATTGCGCGCATCGGACTTGGGTGTTGTTGCAGCACCCAGGTCATGTTCTGCAATTCGGCCCAGCTCAGTTGCGTGGCTTTGGCCAGTGGATGTTGCGCACCGGCAATCACGCACAGGGCTTCTTCGCCGAGGCTGTCAAAGAGCAATTCTTCGGCGCGGGCACCTGCGGGAATTCGTCCCAACACGATGTCCAGTTGATCCTGCAACAGCGCCTGTACCAGCACGTCGCTGGTATCGACCTGGATGCTCATGGACAAGCGCGGGTGGCTTTTTTTCAAGGTGGCGATGGTGCGGGTCAACAACCCTGAGGCGAGTGCCGGAATGGCGCCGACCGCGACCCGGCCCAGGTTGCCGGATTCGAGGGCGACCAGTTCTTCACGCATGCCGCTCAATTCAGCGAAGACCATGCGCGCGTAATAGATGACGGTTTCCCCGAACGGGGTAGAGCGCATGCCCCGGGGCAGGCGTTCGAAGAGTTCGACGCCGAGCAAGTCCTCGGCTTCGTGAAGCATCTTGGTCGCCGCTGGTTGGGTCATGCCGATGTGGTCGGCAGCGCGGCGCAATGAACCGAATTCCTGCAACGCCAGCATCAGCCGCAATTGGCGCAAACGCAGACGACTATGGATGACATTGGCAACTGGAATTCGGGTCATGGGCCGCGCTCGCAAGAAAGTCTGCGGCAAGCCTGACAACAAATGTCAGGCGTTGCCAGCATTGCTGTGTCACAGCACCGATTTTGGCTTGGCGACGTGAGGTTTGCGCAGGCCGATCAAGAGGCCCAAGGCCTTGGAAATCAACGGCCAGAACAGCATCAGCAGGGCTGCCGTGGTCAGGCTGCCCACCAGTGGGTTGGACCAGAAAATCCCCAGTTGCCCGTCAGAGAACAGCATCGACTGACGGAAGGCGTCTTCCGCTTTGTCTCCCAACACAGCCGCCAGCACCAGCGGCGCAATCGGATAGCCGAGTTTCTTGAACAGGTAACCCAGCGCACCGAAGCCCAGCATCAGGACCACATCGAAGAACGAGTTGTGCACCGAGTACGCGCCGATGGCGCAGACCATGATGATGATCGGCGCGATGATCGAGAACGGAATGCGCAGGATCGAAGCGAATAGCGGCACGGTGGCCAACACCACGATCAGGCTCACCACGTTACCCAGGTACATGCTGGCGATCAGGCCCCAGACAAAGTCGTGTTGCTCGACGAACAGCGTCGGCCCGGGATGCAGCCCCCAGATCATCAAGCCGCCGAGCATGACCGCGGCAGTGGCCGAACCCGGAATGCCGAGGGTCAGCATTGGCAACAGTGCGCTGGTGCCAGCGGCGTGGTCGGCGGTTTCCGGGGCGATCACGCCTTCGATTTCACCTTTGCCGAAATTGTCACGGTTCTTCGAGAAGCGCCGCGCGAGGCTGTAGCTCATGAAGGACGCAGCGGTTGGGCCGCCAGGTGTGATGCCCATCCAGCAACCGACCAGCGTACTGCGCACGATTGTCCACCAGTAGCGCGGCAGCTTTGCCCAGGTGCGCAAAATCACCATCGGCGTGATGCGCGCGTGCTCCCCACGGAACACCAGACCTTCTTCGACCGTGCAGAGGATTTCGCCGATGCCGAACAGGCCGATCACCGCCACCTCGAAACTGATACCGGTCATCAGGATCGGTTGGTCGAAAGTCAGGCGCAGGTTGCCGGAAACGGTGTCCATGCCGACCGCCGCCATGGCGAAACCGATCATCATCGCCACCACGGTTTTCAGCGGCGGGTTCTTGCTCATGCCGATGAAGGTGCAGAACGCCAAGAGGTACACCGCAAAGAACTCCGGTGAACTGAACGACATGGCGAACGCCGCGATCTTGGTCGACAGGAATGTCAGCAGCAGCACCCCGCACAACGCGCCGATCAGGGCCGAACTGAACGCGGCGGTCAACGCCTCGGCAGCGCGGCCTTCGCGGGCCATGGGGTAGCCGTCGAACGTGGTGGCCACCGATGAGGGCTCGCCGGGTATGTTGAACAGGATCGAGGTGATCGAACCGCCGAACAGCGCGCCCCAATACATGCACGACAGCAGAATGATCGCCGACACCGGCGACATGGTGAACGTCAGCGGCAGCAGCAACGCCACGCCATTGGGGGCGCCAAGGCCGGGCAGGACGCCGACCAGAATGCCCAGCAGCACGCCGATCACCATCAAGCCGATGTGGCCTGGGGTGAGGATCAGGTTCATGCCTTGCAGCAGGGAATCGAACTCGCTCATTTGAAATTTCTCCCGACCAGGGCAATCAAGTCGCCCATTGGGCCGGCATCCAGCGGCACCTTGAACCACAACGCGAAAATCAGGTAGCTGGCGAGCACCGCGCCGAGCGATACGCATCCGATCATCAACTTGCCGTACGGCTTGACGCGAACCTTGTCACGCCACATGAACCAGGCGATGAAACACGCCGAGGCCACGTAGATGCCGGTGAACGGCATGGCGCCGACGAACAGTGCAATTGGAATGAACACCGACAACACTTGCCTGAACGCGTCGCGACTGACAAAAGCCACGCTCATGGCCTGCCAGCGCACCAGCGTCAGAACGGCGTTACCCACGCTCGCGGCGCTCAGCAGCAGGCCGATATAAAAGGGGAAGTAACCCGGCTCGGGGCCGGCATCACCCCAGCCGATGCCTTGTTCGACACTGCCGAACATCACCACGGCGCCGATCAGGGTGGTGAACAGCGTCAGGCCGAGTTCGACCCAACGGGTGCCGACCAGCGCCGGTGAATCCGAAGAATGGGACATGAAACACCTCCAGCAGGAGACGCTCGCCCGCAGGCGAGCGGCCGCGACAACTTAGTTTTTCAGCCAGCCGGCTTCTTTGAACACCGGGGTGACGCGGGCGGTGTCTTTTTCGATGTAGGCGGTCAGTGGCTCGCCCTCAAGGAAGGTCGGCACCAGCGCGTTCTGTTTTACGTAGGCCTTGAACTCCGGCGTTTCGGTAACTTTGCGCATCAGCTCGACATAGAACGCCCGTTGTTCGGCGCTGATATCGCCGGGCATGAACACGGTGCGCGGGAAGCGATACTGATCGATCCCAAGGCCCTGTTCATGGCAGGTCGGCACGTCGGCCCAGGCTTTGTCGCCGGCGACTTTTTCGGTGTAGCTCATGCGTTCTTTACTAAACACGCAGAGCGGCTCGACCTGATCACCACGCCACTGGCTGATGCTTTCGCTGGGGTTGTTGACGTTGGCGGCGATGTGTTTGCCGGCCAGTTGGGTCGCGGCCTCGCTGCCGCTCTTGAACGGGATGTACACCAGTTTGCTGTTGTTGGTCTGGTTGAGCAGCAGGGTCAGGGTCTGGTCGACGTCCTTGGACTGGCTGCCACCCATGCGCAGGTTCGATGGGTCAGCCTTGACCGCTTCGTAGAAGCTTTTCGCGTCTTTCCACGGCGCGCCTTTGTAGCTCCAGAGGATGAAGTCATCTTCGGCCACGGCGGCAATCGGCGTCAGCTCCTGCCATTGGTAGCCGAGCTTGGAGACCAGCGGCAACAGGTAGATGTTGTTGGTGCCGATCACCAGTTTCTCGGCATCGCCCTTGTTCATTTTCATGTCGAGGAAGGCTTCGGCACCGTTGCCGCCACCCTTGTTGAGGACGATGGTATTGACGTCGAGCAGCTTGTGCGTGGTGATGATCGACTGGATCAGGCGACCGAGTTGGTCAGTACCGCCTCCGGGGCCACCGGCGACAACGATTTCGACATTTTTGTCCGGTTGCCAGGCGTGAGCCAGCGCGGGAAGGGCGCCGGCGGCGACCAGTGTACAACCGAGAAACAGACGGGATGTGCGACGGACGAATGCATTTCGCATGATGGAAGGGCCTCGTTTTTGTAGTTGTTATGAGTAGTGACTTGTCTGCGCTCGAAAGCTGCAAGCCTGGCCTGAGTGTGTGAAGGTCCAGGCGTGGCGTCTAGTCAAAACAATACATACACCGATAGCCTGGGGTTATAGCAATGGGAGCGAGCCTGCTCCTACAAGGATCTGAGTTGAAAGGTCATTGAAAGCACGACATGACATAACCCGTGGCTATCACCTGATTTCAAGTTTTGATTAGACGGTTATCAGTGAGCCTTCGATAGTGTTCAACAACGTCACAACGCCAATCCCGTAGGAGCCGGCTTGCTGGCGATCATGGCGCATCAACATTGATTGCGACTGACACACCGCTTTCGCCAGCAAGCCGGCTCCTACAGATCGACGTTTGCATCTCCACAAAAATAATAAAACGAGGTACGCACCATGGCTCGATCCAGTGCTTCCCTGAGCCTGCCCGACGCAGGTGTCCAGAAGCAGGCCGCTGCGCCCGCGCAAGCCAGTGCCAAAGCCAGCGGTGTGCGCTGGAAAATCTTCGCGATCATCTTCGCGCTGACCATGGTCAACCTGATCGACCGGGTGTCGCTGTCTATCGCGATGCCGACCATCGCCCATGAGTTCTCCCTGTCACCAAGCCTGCAAGGGCTCATCCTCAGCAGCTTCTTCTGGGCCTATGCGTTGTTGCAGATTCCCGGCGGCTGGTTGATCGATCGCTTCGGCCCGCATCGGGTCATCAGCTGGTCGACGGGATTGTGGGGAACCTTCCAGGTGCTGGCGGCGTTTGCTACCGGCGGCTTGTCGCTGTTATTTGCACGGGTGGCACTGGGTGCGGCGGAAGCGCCGTTGTTCCCGTCGGGTGGCAAGCTGATTTCCTTGTGGCTGGCCCCGAGCGAACGCAGTCGTGGCGCGGTGTTGATGGACAGTGGCAGCCCATTGGGGGTGGCGCTGGGCGGCTTGATCATTGCGTACCTGATCGCGTCGCTGGACTCCTGGCGCCTGGCCTTTGTGATCGCCGGCATTGCCACGTTGGTGCTGGCGTGGGTGGCCCGGCGTTATCTGCGGGATGACCCGGCCAGCCATCCGCAGGTCAACGACGCGGAGCTGGAAAAAATCAACGCCGGTCGTGCAACCCCTGCCGCCGAAGCAGCGCGGGTTCCGGTCAAAGGACTGGGCATCGCCGCCCGTTCCCTGAGCGGTTTGCTGATCGGACGGGCCAGTTGGGCGATGGTGTATTTCGGTCTGCTGACCTGGGGGCCGAGTTATCTGTCTCAGGCTCGCGGCTTTGATATCAAGGGCATTGGTGCCGCGACGTTTGTGATTTTCATCTGCGGTGCGCTGGGTTCGTTGACCGGTGGTTTCCTGTGCGACGGTTTGATCCGCAAAGGTGTCAGCCGCGGTGTCGCGGTCAAGAGCCTGCTGGCGTTTTCCGGGCTGGTCGCACTGGGTGCGTTCCTGATGCTGCCAACACTGACCAATCCCTACGCGGCGGTGGCGTTGTTGGCCATGACTGCGTTTTTCCTGATGTGGGGCAGCCTCTACTGGAGCTTCCCGGCGCTGCTGGCAGCCCCGGCGCGGGTCGGCCTGATCGGCGGTGTGATGAACATGGCCGGCAGCACCGGCGGTATTGCGGTGCCGATTCTGGTGGGGGTGATTCTGCAAGCGGCCGGTGGTTTTGCCCCGGTGCTCGGGTTCTTCGCGGCGTGTTCGGCAGTGTTTGTGCTGGCGACGTTGTTCATCAGCCTCGACGAGGTGCGTCATGACTGAGCCCTTACTGAAAAAAGCCTGGAACGGCCCGATCATCGATGCCCATCATCATTTCTGGGATCCGACCGTCAACGACCATCCGTGGCTCGCGCCCGAGGCCAGCATCCCGTTTCGCTACGGCGATTACACCGCGATCAAACGCCGATATTTCCCTGAGGATTATTTCGCCGATGCAGGTCCGCACAACGTCGTGCAAACGGTGTACGTCGAGACCGAATGGAACCCTGAGGATCCGATTGGCGAAACCCGTTTCATCGAGCAACTCGCCGCCCGCTACGGCGTGCCGAATGCTGTCGTCGCGCAAGCCTGGCTCGATCACCCGGACGCCATCGACGTGCTCACCGAGCAGGCGCGCTTCAAGCATGTGCGCAGCGTGCGCCACAAACCGGGCGGGCCGATCACGGCGTCGCAGGTGGGACACATGCGCAGCCTGATGAGCGACGAGCACTGGCGTCGCAGCTACGCCGCGCTGGAAGGCCTGGGCCTGCATTTCGATTTGCAGACGCCTTGGTGGAACCTGCACGAAGCCGAACGCCTGGCTCGGGATTTCCCTGGCATCACGCTGATTCTCAACCATGCCGGGTTGCCCAATGACCGCAGCGCCGAAGGCCTCGCCGGTTGGCGCCTGGCGATGGCGCGGCTGGCGCAATGGCCGAACGTCGTGGTGAAGATTTCCGGACTGGGCCAGGGCGGCCAACGCTGGCGCGCCAAGGACAACACGTGGATCGTGCGCGAAGTCATCGCCATGTTCGGCAGCCACCGGGCGATGTTCGCCAGCAACTTTCCCGTCGACAGCCTGTGCGGCTCGTTCGATGACATCTACAGCGGTTTCAAATCCATCGTCGCCGATCTGCCCTGGGCTGATCAGGAGCGACTGTTCTACAGCAACGCGCAGCGTGTGTATCGCTGCGAGCCTTGCGCCATTGACCGGGCGCAGCCTGAACCCTTGAGGAGTGAAGCATGAAAAAATCCACCATCGCGATGGTCCTGGGAGACCCCGCGGGCATCGGTCCGGAATTGATCGCACGCCTGCTCGGCGAGTCCGACGTGCGCAGCAAGGCCAACGTGATCCTGATCGCCGACGAAGCGGAAATGCTCCGCGGCATGCGCATCGCCGGGATGGAATTTCCGTATCGACGCGTGGATTCGCTGGAGCAACTTTCCTTTATTGATGACACGCCCCTGTTCTACGACTTTCGCGGCGATGCCGTTGGTGAGTTCCCGCGCAGTGAAGCCAGCGTCGTCGGCGGTCGCTACAGTCTCGATACCCTGGAAGTTGCCCTGCGCCTGACCGAGGCCGGCACGACTGACGCGGTGCTGTTCGGGCCGTTGAACAAGACTTCGCTGCACATGGCCGGCATGGCCCACAGCGATGAGTTGCACTGGTTCGCCGAGCTGCTGGATTTCCACGGGCCGTTCTGCGAATTCAACGTGCTCGACAATCTGTGGACTTCACGGGTGACGTCCCATGTGGCCTTGAAGGATGTGCCGGGGCTGCTCAGCGAAAAGCGGGTGGTCGAAGCGATCCAGTTGATCGACACAGCACTCAAGCGCAACGGCCTGGAAAAACCGCGCATCGGCGTGTGTGGGTTGAATCCGCATAACGGCGACAACGGCTCGTTCGGCCGCGAAGAACTGGACATTATCGGCCCGGCCGTGCGCTCGGCTCAGGCGCTGGGGATTGCGGCGGAAGGACCGTATCCGGGTGACACGATTTTCCTCAAGGTCCAGGGCGATGCCAGTGCTTTCGACGCGGTCGTCACGATGTACCACGACCAGGGCCAGATTGCGATCAAGTTGATGGGGTTCTCTCGCGGCGTGACGGTGCAGGGCGGTCTGCCGATCCCGATCACCACTCCGGCTCACGGCACGGCGTTTGATATCGCGGGGCAGGGCACGGCGAATGTGGGCGCGATTCGCCAGGCGTTCGAGATTGCTTGCCGGATGGGTGGCAACCGCTACTGACTTTCAGACCCACGCAACCCCTTGCAGGAGCTGGCTTGCCAGCGATGACGGCCTGACAGACACCCTTGAAGTGACTGTCGGGCCGCTATCGCTGGCAAGCCAGCTCCTACAGTTTTAGGTATTGCCCCGATAACTCGATCTACGGGGTAACTGCTTTTTCCTATCACCCCAGGTTATCGCCGGATACGCATAAGTGATTATCCGCAGCCCCCGGGCGCTGGCTAAAGTCGGTCCATCGAATGCGAAAGCCCAACTATCCAGAGGCTCTGCGCACACGACCCACAATGACAAGAAGGCCGGTAGCCCAAGGAACTGTATTCATGAAAATCAAAGCGATCCGTACCCGCGTTTTCGAGTGGAAAGGCAAAGTCGTTCCTCCTCAAGCGCACTTCTGCACCAACGCCAGCGACATCCTGTTCGAGCGCGGCGATGCCATGGGCTCGTTCCGTTTCCACGGCTGGCTGGTGGTGGAAGTCGAGACCGACACCGGTCTTGTCGGCATCGGTAACTGCGCCCTGGCACCACGCGTGGCCAAGGAAATCATCGACACCTATCTGGCGCCGATCGCGATTGGCGAAGACCCGTTCGACAACGAATACATCTGGCAGAAAATGTACCGCCAGAGCCACGCCTGGGGCCGCAAAGGCATCGGCATGGCCGCGATCTCGGCCATCGACATTGCCATCTGGGACATCATGGGCAAGGCGGTGAACAAACCGGTGTTCAAGTTGCTGGGCGGGCGCACCAAGGAAAAGATCTGGACCTACGCGTCCAAGCTCTACGCCAACGACAACCTCGACCTGTTCCTCGAAGAAGCCCAGGGCTACCTGAACCAGGGTTTCACCGCGCTGAAAATGCGCTTCGGCTACGGCCCGAAAGACGGCCCTGCGGGCATGCGCCGCAACATCGAACAGGTGCGCGCCCTGCGTCAGCTGGCCGGCCCCGATGTCGACATCATGCTCGAATGCTACATGGGCTGGACCCTGGAATACGCGCGCCGCATGTTGCCGAAACTGGCCGAATTCGAACCGCGCTGGCTCGAAGAACCGGTGATCGCCGACGACATCGAAGGCTACATCGAGCTGAAAAAAATGGGGATCATGCCGATCTCCGGCGGCGAACACGAGTTCACCTCCTACGGCTTCAAGGACCTGCTGGAACGCCGCGCCGTCGACGTGATCCAGTACGACACCAACCGCGTAGGCGGCATCACCGCTGCGCGCAAGATCAACGCCATGGCCGAGGCCTGGTCGGTGCCGGTCATCCCCCACGCCGGGCAGATGCACAATTACCACCTGACCATGTCCACCACCGCCTCGCCGATGGCCGAGTTCTTCCCGGTGTTCGACGTCGAGGTCGGCAACGAGCTCTTCTACTACGTGTTCAAGGGCGAGCCGCAACCGGTCAACGGCTACATCCAGCTCGATGACAACAAACCGGGCCTGGGCCTGGAAATCTCCGATGAGTACCTGAGCGATTTCAACATCATCGAATGACCTTCAGGCGCCGCTTTCGGGCGGCGCCCGGCTGACTTGTCGGAGACACAACATGCACCTGATTCAATTTGAAAACACTGACGGCGAGCGTCAGGTCGGGCTGGTCGCCGGCGCGCAGATTCTGGTCGTGCGCGACACCCGCAGCACTCGTGAACTGGCGCTGGCGGCGATCCGCAGCCAACGCAATCTGCAGGAAGAAGTCGCCTTGCGCGGCACAGACCCGGGCCCGGATTACGCGACGCTATTGCAGCAGCGCAAAGTCCTGCCTCCGCTGGATCACGAAGACCCGGCTCATTGCCTGATCAGCGGCACCGGCCTGACGCATCTGGGCAGCGCCGCGACTCGAGACAAGATGCACCAGCAGGACGGCGCCGTCGAAGCCGGCATGACCGACACCATGCGCATCTTCAAGTGGGGCCTTGAGGGCGGCAAGCCAGAAGCGGGGCAGGTCGGCGCGCAACCGGAATGGTTCTACAAAGGCGATGGCAGCATTGTCGTGCGCCCCGGTGCGGACTTCCCCGTGCCGCCCTTTGCCGAGGACGCCGGTGAAGAACCGGAGCTGACCGGCCTCTACGTGATTGGCGACGATGGCCAGCCGTATCGCGTCGGTTATGCGCTGGGTAACGAGTTCTCCGACCATGTGATGGAACGGCGCAATTACCTGTACCTCGCCCATTCAAAACTGCGCAGTTGTTCCTACGGTCCGGAGCTGCGTGTCGGCGAGTTGCCTAGGCATTTGGTCGGCACCAGCCGGATCAAGCGCAACGGCGAAACGATCTGGGAAAAGGAGTTTCTCAGCGGCGAGGACAACATGTGCCACAGCTTGGCCAACCTTGAATTTCACCACTTCAAATACGCGCAGTTTTTGCGTCCCGGCGATGTCCATGTGCATTACTTCGGCACCGCCACGCTGTCGTTTGCCGACGGCGTGAAAACCCAGCCGGGGGATCGCTTCCAGATCAGCCTCGACGCGTTCGGTGCACCGTTGGTCAACGGCATCGGCGAGAGCGCCCAGCCGTTAGCCATCGGCCAGGTGCGCACACTCTGATCCTGTAGGAGCCGGCTTGCTGGCGATAGCGGCGCATCAATCAACATTGATAGCGCCTGACACACCGCTATCGCCAGCAAGCCGGCTCCTACAGGGCGGCAATTGATCAAGGAATTCGACATGACCACGTTACTCGGACACAACTACATCGGCGGTCGCCGCAGTGCCGATGGCACGACGCAACTGCAAAGTTTCGATGCAACGACGGGCGAACCGCTCCCCGGATTGTACTTTCAGGCATCCGAAGCCGAGGTGAATGCCGCTGCCGATGCCGCTGCCGCGGCGTACCCGATCTACCGCAACCTGAGCGCGGAAAAACGCGCCACTTTCCTCGATGCCATTGCCGATGAAATCGATGCATTGGGCGATGAGTTCGTTGCCACCGTGTGTCGCGAAACCGCGCTGCCAGCCGGGCGTATTCAAGGTGAACGGGGGCGAACCAGCGGCCAGCTGCGTCTGTTCGCCAAAGTACTGCGTCGCGGCGACTTTTACGGTGCGCGCATCGACCGGGCGTTGCCGGATCGCCAACCGTTGCCGCGTCCGGATCTGCGCCAGTACCGCATCGCGCTTGGGCCGGTGGCGGTGTTCGGTGCCAGCAACTTTCCGATGGCATTCTCCACCGCCGGTGGCGATACCGCTTCGGCACTGGCTGCCGGTTGCCCGGTGGTGTTCAAGGCTCACAGCGGGCACATGGCGACGGCCGAATGGGTGGCAGACGCAATCATTCGCGCCGCCGAGCGCACGCAAATGCCAGCCGGCGTGTTCAACATGATCTACGGCGGCGGTGTCGGCGAGTGGCTGGTCAAGCACCCGGCTATTCAGGCCGTGGGTTTTACCGGTTCGCTCAAGGGCGGCAATGCTTTGGGCCAAATGGCCGCGACTCGGTCGCAGCCAATCCCGGTATTCGCCGAGATGTCGAGTATCAATCCGGTGTTCCTGTTGCCCGAGGCGTTGGCGGTGCGCGGTGAGCAGATCGCAGCGCAACTGGCCGGTTCGGTCACGATGGGGTGCGGTCAGTTCTGCACCAATCCCGGCCTGGTCATCGGTTTGCGCTCGCCGCAATTCAGCACCTTTCTGGAAACCTTTTGCGCGAGCATGAACCAGCAACCGCCACAAACCATGCTCAATGCCGGAACCCTGGACAGCTACAGCCGAGGCTTGGGGGAATTGCACGAGCATCCGGGTCTGACCCATTTGGCGGGTAAGCCACAACTGGGCAATCAGGCGCAGCCGCAGGTGTTCAAGGCCGATGTCGGTTTGTTGCTCAAGGGTGATGAGCTGTTGCAGGAGGAAGTGTTCGGGCCGGCGACCATCGTTATCGAAGTCGAGGACCGGGCGCAGCTCACGGCGGCGTTGCAGGGGTTGCGTGGGCAATTGACGGCGACGCTGATCGGCGAGGCCGATGAGTTGCTGGAGTACCGTTGGCTGGCTGAAATGCTGCAAGAGAAAGTTGGACGGATCTTGCTTAATGGCTATCCGACCGGAGTCGAAGTCTGCGAGGCGATGGTGCATGGCGGGCCGTATCCGGCGACGTCGGATTCGCGTGGCACGTCCGTCGGGACCCTGGCGATTGATCGTTTCCTGCGGCCGGTGTGCTTCCAGAATTACCCGGATGCGTTGTTGCCCGAGGCGTTGCAGGACAGTAATCCGTTGAGGATTCGGCGGTTGGTGGATGGGGAGGTCACTCAGTCAGCTTTGTGATTGTTGGTGTCTGATCTGACGCCATCGCTGGCAAGCCAGCGCCTACAGGGTTATACGCGTCCTTGTAGGAGCTGGCTTGCCAGCGATGGCGTCATCAGCAGCACCACCGAACTACTTGGCAGTCACCTCAGCCACCTTCACAGCCGCCGGCTTCAACACCAGCCACAACGCCAGCGCAATCAACAACCCGCCATAGACATGCGCCATCGACAGCGGCTCATCGAGAAACATCGCCCCCCACAATACGCCGAACAGCGGGATCAAAAAGGTTGTGGTCATCGATTTCACCGGACCAATCGAGCTCAGGAGCCGGAAGTAAACAATGTACGCAAACGCCGTGCAGCCCAGGCCCAACCCCAGCAACGACAGCCACACGCTCCAGCCGCCCCAGCTTGCGGGTGGTTGGCTGATCACGCTGTAGCCGAACAGCGGCAGCAGGAACAACGTCGCGCCGAGCATGCTGCCCAGTGCCGACAAACGGCTGTCCAGACCTCCGGCCTGATCGAGCCAGCGGCGGGCCAGAAACCCCGCAAATCCGTAGCAAGTGGTTGCGAGCAGGCAGGCGATGGCACCCATCAGCAGTTCCATATCGAACGCCACCGGGCCGGCACGGGTCAGCACGCCCACGCCGAACAGCCCCAGGCACACGCCGCCGAGTTTGGCGCCGGTGAGCCTTTCATGGAAAAACAGGCCGCCGATCAGCACGCCCATCAAGGGGGTCGTGGCATTGAAAATCGACGAGTAACCGGCCGGCAGCACCTGCGCGGCCACCGAATAGAGCGTCGCCGGAATCCCGGAGTTGATCACCCCGAGCAGCATCACGGTTTTGAGTTTGCCCTTGAAATCCCAACTGATGCGCATCAGCCCAAGAATCACCAGCAGTCCGGCTGCGGCGATCGATACACGGAAAAAAGCGGTCGGAATGCTGCCAATCACCGGAGCGATGATGCGCATGAACAGAAAACTCGCACCCCAAATGGCCGCCAGGGACAGTAAACGGAAAATATCGACGGGGTTCACAGCGCGTTCCTTCCTTGATGAGGGCGAGAGTGTTGCTGACAGCCTTGTCCGTGGCAACCGGAAAACGGGCATTTAATTCCCCGGCAAAATTACGCTTCTCCTGCACCCGTTTCACTGGCTAAGCTCAGGGCTCACGAATTCCCGCAGAGGTCTCACCCATGCCGCAGCAATGGCCAGCCGCCGATATCGCCCGCTTGATCCTCGATGGCTTTGACGATTACCGCGAGCATTTTCGCCAGATCACCGATGGCGCCCGGGCGCGTTTCGAACAAGCCAAGTGGCAGGAAACGCAAACGGCGTCGGCGGCGCGGATCAATCTGTACGAAGATAAAGTCAGCGAAACGGTGGAGAAACTGCGCACTGCGTTTGACGCAGACACGCTGGACGTCAGCTGCTGGCCGCTGGTGAAAAGCGCCTACATCAGCCTGATCGACCTGCGTTTCGACGATGAACTGTCCGAGACCTGGTACAACTCGATCTTCTGCGGGCTGTTCAGCCACGACCTGATCAGCGACGGCTGCATGTTCATCCACACCACCCGACCGAGCCTGCGTCGGGCCCGCGCTGCGCAAACCCGCACTTACAAACCCCAGGGTCAGTTGTCCGGCATGCTCGCGAGCATCTTTGCCGATTACCGTTTCAGCGAGGAATACGCCGACCTGTCCGGTGACTTGACGCGCCTGGAAGCGCAGCTGCGCGAGAACCTGCCGGACTGGGTGTGCAAGGACCCGGAGCTGAGCGTCGAACTGTTTTCCTCGGTGCTCTACCGCAATAAAGGCGCGTACCTGGTGGGGCGCATCTACACCGCCGATGAGCAATGGCCGCTGGCGATTCCGCTGCTGCACCTCGAAGGTCGCGGCATTCAGATCGATGCGTTGATCACCGACGAAGCGGACGTGTCGATCATCTTCTCGTTCACCCGTTCGTATTTCATGGTGGATGTGCCGGTGCCGGCGGAGTTTATCGGCTTTCTCAAGCGCATCCTGCCGGGCAAGCACATCGCCGAGCTGTACACCTCGATCGGTTTCTACAAACACGGCAAGTCGGAGTTCTACCGGGCGCTGATCAATCACCTGGCCAACACCGATGACCAGTTCATCATGGCCCCCGGTGTGCGCGGCATGGTGATGAGCGTGTTCACCCTGCCGGGTTTCAACACCGTGTTCAAAATCATCAAGGACCGATTCTCTCCGTCGAAAAACGTCGACCGCGCCACGGTGATCGAGAAGTACCGGCTGGTAAAAAGCGTCGACCGCGTTGGGCGCATGGCCGATACCCAGGAGTTCGCCGACTTCCGTTTTCCGCTGAGCAAGTTCGATCCGGCGTGCCTCGAAGAATTGCTGGAAGTCGCGGCGTCCACGGTGTCGGTGGAAGGCGACACGGTGCTGATCCGTCACTGCTGGACCGAACGACGCATGACTCCGCTTAACCTGTACCTGGAAAACGCCAACGAGGCGCAGGTGCGTGAAGCGCTGGAGGATTATGGTCTGGCGATCAAGCAACTGGCGGCGGCGAACATCTTTCCCGGTGACATGCTGCTGAAGAACTTCGGCGTCACCCGTCACGGTCGGGTGGTGTTCTACGACTACGACGAGATCTGCTTCCTGACCGAAGCCAACTTCCGCCACATCCCGCTACCGCGCACCCCGGAAGACGAAATGGCCTCCGAGCCGTGGTATTCGATCGGGCCGCTGGACGTGTTCCCCGAAGAGTTCCCGCCGTTCCTGTTTGCCGATTTCGGCCAGCGCAAGCTGTTCGATCAACTGCATGGCGAGTTGTACAACGCCGATTACTGGAAAAGCCTGCAAGAGGCGATTCGGGCGGGGAAGGTGATTGATGTGTTCCCGTATCGGCGCAAGGGCCACGATACCGAATAACCCCCACCTGTAGGAGCCGGCTTGCCGGCGAAGGCAATCCTGAGCCTTGCATCGCCAGTGCGAGCGCCTCCGCCAGCAAGCCGGCTCCTACAAGGGATCTCGTTCATCCTTTAAATCTGCGACAATCCGCACCCTGCGCCACTAGACGACTGAATTGCGTACCCGATGACCGACGAATCGCCCTCCATCGACAAACTGCTGAAAAACCTCGATCACGCCATGCTCGCCGACCGCCACCGGCTGCGGCGGCAGTTGCTTGAGCTGCGCAAGAAACCCGACGAGGCCAAGCTGGCCCAGTGGGTGGCGCGGATGCAGGTGTCCTGTGATCAGGTGCTGGCCCGCCGCGCCAGCCTGCCGCTGATTCGTTACGACGACAGTTTGCCGATTGCCGCCAAGCGCGACGAAATCAAAAAGGCACTGGAAAAGCACCAGGTGCTGATCATCGCTGGCGAAACCGGCTCGGGTAAAACCACCCAGTTGCCGAAAATCTGCCTGGAAATCGGTCGCGGCCAGCATGGCCTGATCGGTCACACCCAACCACGCCGGATCGCGGCGCGCAGCGTGGCCAGTCGCGTTGCCGAAGAGTTGGGCACGCCGTTGGGCGCATTGGTCGGCTATCAGGTGCGGTTCGAGGACCAGAGCGATTCCAATACCCTGATCAAACTGATGACCGACGGCATCTTGCTCGCGGAAACCCAGAACGACCGGTATCTGGAACGCTACGACACGATCATCGTCGACGAAGCCCACGAACGCAGCCTCAACATCGATTTCCTGCTCGGCTACCTGAAAACCCTGCTGCCGCGTCGTCCGGACCTGAAAGTCATCATCACTTCGGCCACCATCGACCTGGAGCGTTTCTCCAAGCATTTCGACGATGCGCCGATTGTCGAAGTCTCCGGTCGCACCTTCCCGGTGGACACCTGGTACCGTCCGCTGACGCTTGAGCAGGACGAAGAGGGCAACCGCGTCGAAGATGACCTGACCGTGGATCAGGCCATCCTCGCCACCCTCGACGAAATCGCCGCGTTTGAGCGCAGCGAACGCCGCAGTCCCGGTGACGTGCTGGTGTTCCTGCCCGGTGAGCGCGAGATTCGCGACGCCGCCGACATGCTGCGCAAGGCCCAGCTCAAGCACACCGAAATTCTGCCGTTGTACGCACGGCTGTCACCCGCCGAGCAACAGCGGATTTTCCAGTCGCACCCAGGGCGTCGCGTGGTGCTGGCGACCAACGTCGCGGAAACCTCGCTGACCGTACCGGGCATCCGTTACGTGATCGACAGCGGCACCGCACGCATCAGTCGCTACAGCTACCGCGCCAAGGTTCAGCGCCTGCCCATCGAAGCGGTTTCCCAGGCCAGCGCCAACCAGCGTAAGGGTCGATGCGGGCGCGTCGAACCGGGCATTTGCATCCGCCTCTACAGCGAAGAAGATTTCCTCGGGCGCCCGGAATTTACCGATCCGGAAATCCTGCGTACCAACCTCGCCGCCGTTATTTTGCAGATGCTGCACCTGCGTCTCGGCGAGGTCACCGCGTTTCCGTTCATCGAGCCGCCAGATGGCAAGGCGATCAGCGACGGTTACAACCTGCTGCAGGAACTCTCGGCGGTGGACCGCAACAGCCAGCTGACCCCGCTCGGTCGCCAGTTGGCGCGGCTGCCGGTGGACCCGCGCATGGGGCGCATGCTGATTGAAGCGGCCAAGCTTGGCAGCTTGCAGGAAGTGCTGATCGTCGCCAGCGCCATGTCGATTCAGGACCCGCGCGAGCGTCCGCCGGAACGCCAGCAAGCGGCGGATCAGGCCCATGCTCAATGGAAAGACACCGATTCGGATTTCGCCGGGCTGGTCAATCTGTGGCGTGGTTTTGAAGAGCAGCGCCAGGCGCTGACGGCCAGTCCACTGCGCAATTGGTGCCGCAAGAATTTCCTCAATTACCTGCGCTTGCGTGAATGGCGTGACTCCCATCGCCAGTTGAGCCTGATCTGCCGCGACATGCAGTTGAGCCTCAATAAAGAGCCGGCGGATTACCCGAAACTGCACAAAGCGGTATTGGTGGGCCTGCTCAGCCAGATCGGCCAGAAGACCGAAGACGGCGATTACCTCGGCGCCCGTCAGCGGCGCTTCTGGATTCACCCGTCGTCGGGCATCGGCAAGAAGCGCCCGCAATGGCTGATGACTGCCGAACTGGTGGAAACCACCAAGCTCTACGCGCGCATGGTCGCCAAGATCGATGCCGACTGGATCGAGCCACTGGCCGGGCACCTGATCAAGAAAAACCACTTCGAACCCCATTGGGAGAAGAAGCGTGGTCAGGTCGTGGCGTTCGAGCAGATCACCTTGTTCGGCTTGATCGTGGTCGGTCGTCGCCCGGTGCATTACGGTCCGGTCGATCCGGTGGTGTCCCGCGAATTGTTCATCCGCGAAGCGCTGGTGCGCGGCGAGATTCAATCCAAAGCCAAATGCCTGACGGCCAATAAAGCGTTGCTGGAACAACTCGACGAACTGGAAGCCAAGGCCCGTCGCCGCGACATTCTGGCCGACGAAGAAACCCTGTACGCCTTCTATGACGCGAGATTGCCGGCAGAGATCCACCAGACCGCGACTTTCGACAGTTGGTACCGGATCAACAGCCAGAAAGATCCGCAACTGCTGATCATGCGCGAAGAAGACGTGCTGGCCCGCGAAGCCAGTGAAGTCACCGCCCAGCATTACCCGGACACGCTGCACATCGGCGATCTGGAACTGGCGCTGAGCTACCACTTCGAACCGAACCATCCACGGGATGGCGTGACCCTGCGTGTGCCGGCGCCGCTGTTGCCGATGCTGCCACCGGAGCGCCTGGAATGGCTGGTGCCGGGTTTGATCGAAGCCAAGTGCATTGCCCTGGTGCGCAACCTGCCCAAGGCCTTGCGCAAGAATTTTGTGCCGGTGCCGGACTTCGTCAAAGCGGCGTTGCAGCGCATGACGTTTGCCGAGGGCTCGCTGCCCCAGGCGTTGGGCCGTGAACTGTTGCGCATGACCGGCGCCCGCGTCAGCGACGAAGCCTGGAGCGAAGCGGCGCAGCAGGTCGAAAGCCATCTGCGGATGAACCTGGAAATCGTCGACGCCCAGGGCAAATTCCTCGGCGAAGGTCGCGATCTGGCTGAACTGACGGCGCGTTTTGCCGAAGCCAGCCAGGCGGCATTGGCCGTACCGCAAACCGCAAAAAACCAGCAACCGGTCGAGCCGAAAGTGTTCGCTGCCGTGGCCGAGAAAACCCAGCAGAAGATCGCCGGGCTGTCGATGACGGTTTACCCTGCCTTGGTGGAAGAGGGTGGCACGGTCAAGGAAGGGCGTTTCTCGACCCCGGCCGAAGCCGAGTTCCAGCATCGCCGCGCCTTGCAACGCCTGCTGATGCAGCAACTGGCTGAACCCGCCAAGTTCCTGCGCGGCAAGTTGCCGGGCTTGACCGAGCTGGGCCTGCTGTACCGCGACATGGGCCGTGTCGATGCGCTGGTGGAAGACATTCTGCTAGCCAGCCTCGACAGCTGCATTCTCGAGGGCGAAGACCCGTTACCCCGTGACGGCGCCGGTCTGGCATCGCTGGCCGAGCGCAAGCGTGGCGCCTGGACCGAGCACGCCGAGCGCGTGGCGAAGTTGACCCTGGAAATCCTCAAGCTCTGGCATGGCCTGCAAAAACGCTTCAAGGGCAAGATCGACCTCGCCCAAGCCGTGGCCCTGAACGACATCAAGCAACAGCTCAGTCATCTGGTGTACCCGGGGTTTGTCCGGGAAACGCCGATGCAGTGGCTCAAGGAACTGCCGCGTTATCTCAAGGCGATCGAACAACGCTTCGAAAAAATCGGCGCCCAGGTACAGCGGGATCGGGTCTGGAGCGGCGAATTGTCCGGTCTGTGGGCGCAATACCAGACCCGCGCCAACAAGCATGCCCAGGAAGGCAAGCGTGATCCGCAGCTGGAGCTGTATCGCTGGTGGCTCGAGGAGTACCGGGTTTCATTGTTCGCCCAGCAATTGGGGACCAAGGTCCCGATCTCCGATAAGCGCCTGAACAAGCAGTGGACTCAGGTCGAACCCTGACACAGCCCCCTGTAGGAGCCGGCTTGCTGGCGATGGCGTTCTTCAAGGCGCTTTCGCCAGCAAGCCGGCTCCTACAGGTTAGTCATCCCCATTCCGAAACGCCGTTTCAGGTCAAGTCATCTCGCAAATAGGGCGAAAACCCAAGGTTTATGGCAAACTTCGCGCCTATAAATGCCGACCCCGCGGTTTTGAGCCTTCGCGCCGTGAGCAGGACGGATAATGTGATGCCAGGTTTGCCTCCCCGGATGGGAATAGACCCCTTGTGTGTTGGTACGTCGGTGCCAATGCTTTCTGCCTGAACAGATTATTAGAGACACGACCATGCATAACGTCGTCATCAGCGGCACCGGCCTGTACACCCCGGCCAACAGCATCTCCAACGAAGAGCTGGTGCAGTCTTTCAATACTTATGTGGCGCAATTCAACGCCGATAACGCCGACGCCATTGCGCGCGGTGAAGTCGACGCGTTGACCGAATCCAGCGCAGCCTTCATCGAAAAAGCGTCCGGCATCAAGAGCCGCTTTGTCATGGACAAGGAAGGCATCCTCGATCCGCAACGCATGGCACCGCGCTTGCCGGAGCGTTCCAACGACGAATGGTCGGTGCTTTGCCAAATGGCCATCGGCGCTGCCGAACAAGCCTTGCAACGCGCCGGCAAGACCGCCGCTGATATCGACGGCGTGATCGTCGCCTGTTCCAACCTGCAACGCGCCTACCCGGCCATTGCGATCGAAGTTCAGGAAGCGCTGGGCATCCAGGGTTTCGGTTTCGACATGAACGTGGCGTGCTCCTCGGCGACCTTCGGCATCCAGACCGCTGCCAACAGCGTGCAACTGGGCCAGGCCCGGGCGATCCTGATGGTCAACCCGGAAGTCTGCACCGGTCACCTGAACTTCCGCGACCGCGACAGCCACTTCATCTTCGGTGACGCCGCCACCGCCGTGATCATCGAACGTGCCGATCTGGCGACGTCCAAGCACCAGTTCGACATCGTCAGCACCAAGTTGCTGACCAAGTTCTCCAACAACATCCGCAACAACTTCGGCTTCCTCAACCGCGCGGCGGAAGAGGGCATCGGTGCCAAGGACAAATTGTTCGTGCAGGAAGGCCGCAAGGTGTTCCGCGATGTTTGCCCGATGGTGGCCGAGCTGATCGCTACGCACCTGGAAGAAAACCAGCTCAACATCAGCGACGTGAAGCGCTTCTGGCTGCACCAGGCCAACCTGAGCATGAACCACCTGATCGTCAGGAAACTGCTCGGTCGCGACGCTACCGAACTGGAAGCGCCGGTGATTCTCGACACATACGCCAACACCAGCTCCGCAGGCTCCGTGATTGCATTCCACAAGAACCAGGACGATCTGGCTGCCGGCTCGCTGGCGGTACTGAGCTCGTTCGGTGCCGGTTATTCGATTGGTAGTGTGTTGCTGCGCAAGCGCTGATTGTGTTGCGGTAACTGAAAAGATCGCGTGTTTTGTGGCGGTGAGTTTTTTGTGGCGAGGGGGCTTGCCCCCGTTCGACGACGCAGTCGTCGCAATACAGCGGTGCGGTGTGTCCGACAGTCTGCGATGGCTGCTTTCGGGACCGCTTCGCAGTCCAGCGCGAGCAAGCTCGCTCGCCACAAATGTCCGGTTTTCCAGGCTTTGAAAAACAAAAAGCCCAGCGTTGAAGTATCGGCGGATGATGGGGACCGATACATCAACGCGAGGCTGTAAAACGGGCTCAGGCATCCTTGCTGGAGTCGTATGGCGCGGTGAATCAGAACTTCGCTTCAGCATCCAGTTGCAGGGTGTTGATGTCAGAATCTTTCTTGTTGGTGCTGGCGTTGGTGTAGTCAGAGTTAGCCATGAAGTACGTGGCGCCGAGGGTGAAGTTCTTGTCCAACTCGTAGCTCGCTTTCAACTTACTGCCGCGCGAACCGGTGTAACCGTAGGCGAAGTCAGAGTCGGTGAAGGCGCCGACCACCGCGTTACGTTGTACATCACGGTAGTTGTAGTCCAGTGCAACGCCGTAGAACTTGGTCTTGACCCCGGCCAACCAAGCAGTGTCCTGGTCATTGCTGGCGTCGGTGTTGTTGACGTACTGACCGTACAGCGACAGCGGCATTGGCAGACCGCCGATGTCCAACTGACCGAAACCTTCGTACAAGTTGAATTCTTCGCCCGGGCTGTTGCCATTGACGGCCAGCGCACACGGCGCAGTGGTGCTGCCGGAGGTAGGGCAAGCGCTGTCTTCATCGTTGTCGTAGGCGTAGAGACTGCCGCCCAGGGTCATTTTCAGGTTGTCAGTGAGAGCGAAGCGCCCACCCAACTGACCTGCGTAAAGACGCAGGTCATTTTTGAATTGCACGCCTTCGCCGTCGACGTTGTCCTTGAGGGTGTAGTGACCAGCGCTACCGAACAGCTCGGTGCTGCCGCCCAGCGGGTACTTGTAAGTGACTGCCAGTCCTTCCGGGTTGACGTCGCTATCCCAGATGATGTCGCCCATGCTCACCCATTGCTGCGGCATCTTGCCGCCAACGAGGTGCAGGTTCTTGATGGCGTCGGGGTGGTAGTCGATGTAACCCAGGTCCAGCCAAATCTCCTTCTTGTTAAAGTAGTTGTCCAAGTCCTGGTTGGTGGAGCGAGCGTCGTCGTTGCTGCCAGTGGCAATACGAATACCGGTGTCGACTTGCGGGTTGATTTCGCTGTAGGCACCCAGGCGGGCACGAATACGCTGACGGTTCTTGTCTTTGTTGTTGGGCGCGTCGTTGTTCTCGATAGATTCCTGACGGAAACGCATGTCGCCCTTGAATTGGGTCTTGGCAGCCCACGCCAGTTTCTGGTCGAAGGTGCTCAGGGCTTCGGTTTTCTTCGCGGTCGCGGTGATTTGCTCGTTGGTCTCTTGTTGAGCCTGACGGGCAATTTGCTGATCTTTCTGATCCCGGGCCAGTTCGGCCTGCAGTTCGCTGTACTGCGCGTTGGTAATCGAGCCGTTAGCCTTGAGCATGTCGAGCAGTTTGGCGTCGACTGCGGCGTTGGCCGAAACACTCATGGCCAGCATCAGGCTGCCGCAGAGGGCCGCCGCAGTTTTCGTGGAAGCAAGACGCATATCAATCTCCGAAGATGAGAGTGGATGACTGAGCCATCCAGGGCACAACCGACCATTGATGGACGGAAAACAGTGGCCGGGTTAGAACCCGACGCTCTAAAAACTGGCGCCAGTATCGCGATGGTTTATTACAAGGCAGTGGCAATGTGATGTCATGTCGGTGACGATACGAAGTCACCCTGAACTATTGAGTTAGAGCCTTGTCGGCCGAATGCCCGTGTGAAAAGGGGAGCGATAAGCGATACTCGCGAGGCTTTCACGCCATAAAAGAGTGAGGACGGTAATGCCGTTGCAACGCCTGCAAAAACTGTCAGAAATCGCCCCGCCGACGTGGGATGCACTGGTGCCCGAGACGCAGCCTTTTCTGCGCCATGCCTTTCTGAGCGCACTCGAAGACAGTGGCAGTGTCGGTCCCCATACCGGCTGGAAGCCCGAGCATTTGCTGCACATAGAAGGTGATCGCCTGATCGCCGCGCTGCCCGGTTACCGTAAATGGCACTCTTACGGCGAATACGTGTTCGATCACGCTTGGGCCGATGCCTGTGAACGTGCCGGCATCGACTACTACCCCAAGTTTCTGAGCGCCGTACCGTTCAGTCCGGTGAGTGGGCCGCGTATGCTGGCGGCCACTATTGAGGACGGTTTTGAACTACTCAAAAGCCTGCCGGGCTACCTCGAAATCGAACAACTCTCCAGCGCCCACATCAATTTCACCGACCCGTTCACCGATGCCGCCTTGAGCGAACAGCCAGGTTGGCTGCAGCGCATCGGCTGCCAGTATCACTGGCAGAACCGCGGTTATCGGGATTTTCAGGATTTTCTCGATGCATTGAGTTCGCGCAAGCGCAAACAGATGCGCAAGGAACGCGAGCAGGTAGCGGGGCAGGGCATCGATTTTGAATGGCTCGAAGGCAGGGAACTGAGCGAGGCACAGTGGGATTTTGTTTACGCCTGTTATGCCAATACGTACGCGATGCGTCGGCAAGCACCTTATCTGACCCGCGACTTTTTCAGCCTGTTGGCCGAGCGCATGCCGGAATCGATTCGTGTGGTGCTGGCCAGGCAGGGCTCACGCCCGGTGGCGATGGCGTTCAGTCTGGTGGGGGGCGACAGCTTTTACGGACGCTATTGGGGATGCCTGGCGGAGTACGATCGCCTGCATTTCGAGACCTGTTTCTATCAGGGTATGGACTATGCGATCGCCAACGGTTTCCAGCGCTTTGATGCCGGGGCGCAAGGGGAGCACAAGTTGATTCGCGGCTTCGAGCCCGTCATTACGCATTCCTGGCATTACTTGCGGCATCCGGGTTTGAAAGCGGCGGTGAAGGATTTTCTGGAACAGGAGCGGCTTGGCGTACTGGGTTACGCAGAAGAAGCGAGATCAGCCCTGCCTTATCGGCAAGGCTGATCCAGTTACCGGTCAGTTCTCTTCTTTACCCAACCAGCGATAAAGCACACCGCCGACCACGGCGCCGAGCAACGGCGCGACCCAGAACAACCAGAGTTGTTGGATCGCCCAACCGCCGACGATCAGTGCCGGGCCGGTGCTGCGCGCCGGGTTGACTGAGGTGTTGGTCACCGGGATCGAGATCAGGTGAATCAGGGTCAGGCCCAGGCCGATGGCAATCGGTGCAAGTCCTGCCGGGGCGCGTTTGTCGGTGGCACCGAGGATGATCAGGATGAACATCGCGGTCATCACCAGTTCAGTGACAAACCCCGCCGCCATCGAGTAGCCGCCAGGCGAGTGTTCGCCGTAGCCGTTGGACGCCAGGCCCGAGGCCAGTTCAAAACCGGGTTTGCCGCTGGCAATGAAGTACAACAGGGCCGCTGCGATCACTGCGCCAATCACCTGGGCGATGATGTAGGCGGGCAGCTCCTTGGCCGGAAAACGTCCGCCGACCACCAGGCCCAACGACACCGCCGGGTTGAGGTGGCAACCGGAGATATGGCCGATGGCAAACGCCATGGTCAGCACGGTCAGGCCGAACGCGAAGGAAACCCCCAGCAGGCCGATCCCCACGTCCGGAAAAGCCGCGGCCAGCACCGCACTGCCGCAACCACCCAGCACCAGCCAGAATGTACCTACCAACTCTGTAGCGGAACGTTTGAACAGAGACATGAGAAAGTGCCTTATCGAAATTATGCTGCCTTGTGCATCCAGCCGATGGACCGCAGAACCATCTCCAGAACGTTGAAGTGAGTACAGCACGGTTTTTTGAGATTTCCACGTGCTAAGAACTGCGAGAGCCCGTTTTTGACAGGTTCTGGCGGTTTTTTTTGTGCACGATTGTCTTTACTGGCTCCCCTGTGGGAGCGAGCGAGGGTGCTCGCGATGGCGGTGAATCAGACGAACTGATGTCGACCGACACTCCATCATCGCGAGCAAGCTCGCTCCTACAGGGAAAGCGTGGTGCTCGCTGGATCAGTCGATCCCGACAAACCCACCCGTCTGGTGTTGCCACAACCGTGCATACAAACCGCCGTGGGCCAGCAGTTCGGCGTGGCTGCCGGTCTCTGCGATCTTGCCGTTTTCCAGTACCACCAACCGATCCATCCGGGCGATGGTCGAGAGACGGTGGGCGATGGCGATCACGGTTTTGCCCTGCATCAGGGTTTCGAGGCTTTCCTGGATCGCCGCTTCAACTTCCGAATCCAGCGCCGAGGTCGCCTCGTCCATGATCAGGATGGGCGCATCCTTGAGCAGCACCCGGGCGATGGCGATGCGCTGGCGCTGACCGCCGGAAAGTTTCACCCCGCGCTCACCGACGTGGGCATCGAAACCGGTACGGCCTTCGGCGTCCGACAGCGACGGGATGAACCCGTCGGCCCGGGCTTTATGTACGGCTTCCCAGAGTTCGGCGTCGGTGGCATCGGGTTTGCCGTACAGCAAGTTGTCGCGGATCGAGCGGTGCAGCAGCGACGTGTCCTGGGTGATCATGCCGATGCGTTCGCGCAGGCTTTCCTGGCTGACGTCGGCAATGTTCTGGCCATCGATGAGGATGCGTCCGCCTTCAACGTCATAGAGGCGCAACAGCAGGTTCACCAAGGTCGATTTGCCCGCGCCGGACGGACCGATCAGGCCGATTTTTTCGCCGGGTTTGATGTTCAGGTTGAGACCACCAATGATCCCGCTCTGCTTGCCGTAGTGGAAATCCACGTGTTCGAAGCGCACTTCACCACGGGCCACGGCCAAGGGTTTGGCTTGATCGCGGTCGGTGACGGACACCGGTTGCGAAATGCTCTGCAAGCCGTCCTGGACCATGCCGATGTTTTCGAAAATGCCGGTCACCACCCACATGATCCAGCCGGACATGTTGACGATCCGGATCACCAGGCCCGTGGCCAGGGCAATCGCGCCCACGGTGATCAGCGACTGCGTCCACAGCCACAGGGCCAGACCGGTGGTGCAGACGATCAGCAGGCCGTTGATGCTGGTGATGACCACGTCCATGCTGGTGACGACACGGCCGGCCATTTGGGCTTTCTCGGTTTGTTCCCTGATGGCTTCGCGGGCGTATTGCTGTTCGAAATTGGTGTGGGCGAACAGCTTCAGGGTCGTGATGTTGGTGTAGCCGTCGACAATCCGACCCATGAGTTTGGAGCGCGCGTCGGACGCCAGCACCGAGCGGTCCTTGACCCGTGGCACGAAGTAATAGAGCGCGCCGATGAAGGCGATGATCCACGTCAGCAACGGGATCATCAGGCGCCAGTCGGCTTCGGCGAACAGCACCAGCGAGCTGATGGCGTAGATGAGCACATGCCACAGTGCGTCCACGGCCTGCACGGCGGAATCGCGCAGTGAGTTGCCGGTCTGCATGATGCGTTGGGCGATGCGCCCGGCGAAGTCGTTCTGGAAAAAGTTCAGGCTCTGTTTGAGCACGTAGCTGTGGTTCTGCCAGCGGATCATGCTGGTCATGCTGGGGCTCAGGGTCTGGTGCACCAGCAGGTCATGCAGGCCGACAAAAATCGGGCGCAGGACCAGTGCCACGACCACCATCCACGCCAGTTCCAGGCCATGCTCCTTGAACAGATTGACGTTCGGCTCGCCCTGGGCCAGGTCGATGATGCGGCTCAGGTAGCTGAACAGCGCCACTTCGATCAAGGCACCGAACAGTCCGACGATCAACAGGGCGGCAAAGCTTGGCCACACCTGCTTGAGGTAATAGGTATAAAAAGGGAAGACCCGGTCCGGCGGGGACGCCGTCGGTGCATCACGGAAAATATCGATCAGTTTTTCAAAGCGGCGATAAAGCATTGTTTTTTCGCCCACAAAGGGGCTCTCCTTTAAACGGTTTGAGCGTTGCCGGCAGCACCGGCAACGGCTCGGACGTCCTTGTCCAGCTTAGTCTCAGTCGATGCGCTTGGCCGACTTGATGAATACCGGGTCGGCCGGTACGTCTTTCATACCGCCACGCGTGGTAGTTGGCGAGTTGACGATGATGTCCACCACGTCCATGCCTTTGACCACTTTGCCGAATACCGCGTAGCCATCACCCTGGTCGAGGAAGTCGTTGTCCTTGACGTTGATGAAGAATTGGCTGGTGGCCGAATCAGGCACCGAGGTACGGGCCATGGACAAGGTGCCGCGCACGTTGTGCAGGCCGTTTTTCGATTCGTTCTTGATCGGTGCGTTGGTGTCTTTTTGCTGCATCTGTTGCGTGAAACCGCCGCCCTGGACCATGAAGCCCGGGATCACACGGTGGAAAATCGTGTTGTTGTAGAAGCCTTTGTCGACGTACTCAAGGAAGTTCTTGGTACTGATCGGGGCCTTGACCGCGTCCAGTTCGATTTCGATCTGGCCGTTGGTGGTCTCCAGCAGAACGTGCGGCGCTGTTGCAGGCGTCGCGGCCATCAGGTTGGCGGCAAACAGAACGGAGCCAGCGGCGAGGGCGATTTTTTTCAGCATGGGTCAATGATCCTGAGTGGTGGTGTCGACTGCGGTGAGGAACTCGAGCAGCGTCTGGTTGAATGCTTCCGGCTGATCCAATGGCGTGGCGTGGCGTGAATCGGCGATCACCGCCAGCCGCGCATCAGGCAGCAGTTTGACGTAGTTTTCCTTCAGCGAAACCGGTGTGTAATCACGGTCGGCGCTGACGATGAGCGTTGGACAGGATACCTTCGAAAGTCGTTCCTGAACCCCCCAGCCCACGATGGCATTGAAGCTGGCGAGATAAGCATGTTTGTCGTTTTTTGCCCAGCGTTCGGCCATCTTTTGTCGCAAATCGGCCTGCTCGGGTTTCGGGAACAGCTTGCTGCCCAGTGCTTTGCCGATGGTGCCCAGGCTCAGCACATGCATCAGGCTCCAGCGCTTGAACCACTGCCAGTAGTCGTCGCGGGTGCGCAGTTTGACCTCGGGCGCGCTGTTAACGATGCACAGGCTTTTGAGCAGTTGCGGCTGATCCGCGCCCAGTTGAAAGCCGATCATGCCACCCATCGACAAGCCTACATAATGTGTCGGGCCAAGGTTCAGATGCTCCATCAGCGCGATCATATCTGCGCTGAACCCGGCAATGCTGTAGCGCTCCCGGGGTTTGTCCGAGCGACCGTGGCCGCGTACATCCGGGACGATGACCCGATAGCGGCTTGAAAGCGCCGGGATCTGTTTTTCCCAGTCCAGCGTGCTGGAACCCAGCCCATGGACCAGCAGCAGCGGCGCGCCGTGGCCGTATTCCTCATAGTGCAGGTTGCAACCTTCGTGTTCGAAATAGGCCATGCATACACTCCGTGTCAGGCTTGTTCAGGGGCGGCAAACGGTGCATCCAGCGGCGCGGTGTCGAAGGTGCGCAGCAGTTCGATGAGAATTTGCGTGGCCGGCCCCAGCGGTTTGTCCTTGTTCGAATACAGGTAGAAGCTCGGGTTGCGGCTTCCGCCCTGATCCAACGGTAGCAGCTTGAGCGTCCCTTCCTTGAGTTCCCGCTCGATCATGTGCCGAGGCAGCCAGGCAAACCCCAGACCGCTGCTGACGAACGTCGCGGCGGTGGCCAGGCTGCCGACGGTCCAGCGCTGTTCGGCACCGAGCCAGCCGACGTCCCGAGGTTGCTGGCGGCCCGAGTCGCGGATCACCACTTGCATCTGGCTTTCCAGGTCCTGGAAGTTCAGCTCGCGGTTGAGGCGGTGCAGGGGATGCTCCGGGTGGGCCACCGCCACGAATTCGACGTCGCTCAATTCCGCACCCAGATAACCGGGAATGCTGAAACCCGTGATGGCCAGGTCGGCCACGCCTTCGAGCAGCACTTCCTCCACGCCCGACAGCACTTCTTCACGCAGACGCACGCGGCAGCCACGGCTTTGCGGCATGAAGGCCGTCAGCGCGCGCACGAGGCGGGCGCTCGGGTAGGCGGCATCGACCACCAGACGCACTTCGGCCTCCCAGCCTTGCTCCATGTGGTGGGCGAGGTCCTCCAGCTGACTGGCCTGTTTCACCAGTTGTCGGGAGCGGCGCAACAACACGCCGCCGGCTTCGGTCAGCACCGCTTTACGCCCATCGATGCGCAACAGCGGCACGCCGAGCTGATCCTGCATGCGCGCCACGGTGTAGCTGACCGACGATTGCGAACGGTGCAGCGCCTCGGCGGCCTGGGCGAAGCCGCCGTGATCGACCACGGCCTGAAGCGTTCGCCATTGATCAAGGGTCACGCGGGGCGCTTTCATGTTGAGCTCCTCTTGTCCTAAGCTGGCAGCCCTTACTGGAGGCTGCCGAATGAAGAAAATCTGTTGTGTGCTGCTGGCGATGTTGCCGCTGACCGCGTTTGCCTATCCGATCGATGTGAAGAAAAACCTCAACGACATGAAAATCGACTTCGAAACCTTCGATACCGATAGCGATATTGGCTCCATTCGAGTGGCCAACTACGGCGATGTCGATGCGAGCTGCAAGGCAGTTTTCAGTAATGGTCCGGAAGCTCCGCGCACACGTAAATTCGAGGTCCCGGCCGGCAAACATAAATCCGCCACCGCCAAATTCAGCCGCAACATCATCAAGCTGCGTATCGAGCTGACCTGCACCCCGAAATAGAGCCCTGTGCAGGAGCTCGCTCGCGATGCGGTGGTTAATCGATATCACCGTGTCTGCTACACCCTCGCGAGCAGGCTCGCTCCTGCAAAGGGCAGAGGACAGGGTTTTCTTATAAACGAATTTATTGATGGGTTATAGCAGTTATTTGCGCTTTTTCATCGATACGACTCTGTTTAACCTTCACTCCATCGACCTACAGCATTCTCAGATGGAGGCTACATCCAATGTCCCGCGTTCTGATCATCGAAAGCAGTGCCCGTCAGCAAGACTCGGTTTCCCGTCAGCTGACCCAGACCTTCATCAAGCAGTGGCAAGCCTCCCACCCGAACGACCAGATCACAGTGCGTGACCTGGCCGTCAATCCGGTACCGCACCTGGACATCAACCTGCTGGGTGGCTGGATGAAGCCCGCCGAGCAGCGCAATGACATCGAACAGGTCTCTCTGGAACGCTCCAACCACTTGACCGATGAATTGCTCGCCGCCGATGTGCTGGTGATGGCTGCGCCGATGTACAACTTTGCGATTCCCAGCACCCTGAAAGCCTGGCTCGACCACGTGCTGCGTGCCGGTGTGACCTTCAAGTACACCGAAACCGGTCCCCAAGGCCTGCTCAGCGGCAAGCGCGCCTATGTGTTGACGGCTCGTGGCGGGATCTATGCCGGCAGCACGGCCGATCACCAGGAACCGTATCTGCGCCAGGTCATGGGCTTCATCGGGATTCACGACGTGACGTTCATTCACGCCGAAGGCATGAACCTGGGTGGCGACTTCCAGGAGAAAGGCCTGAACCAGGCGAACGCCAAGCTTGCCCAGGTGGCCTGACCCGTTAATCGCCAGATAATCGCTGCATGGTCTAGTGACCTGGCGCAACCCTTCAAGGCTGCACGCGCATCGAACCTCCCTTCGCACTTGTTGCTCCTGAGTGCTCCCGCCCGATTGAACGCTTTAGCGAGATCGGGCTTTTTTTTGCCTGGGATTCGGCAAAACACCACCGAACCTGTAGGAGCCGGCTTGCTGGCGATTGCGGGGTGTCATTGTCGACTGACACGCCCTCATCGCCAGCAAACCGGCTCCTACAGGGTTTGTATTGTTTGGGGGTTCGCGATCAGTAGCAAAACCCGCTATCGTCGCCGCCATTCGAAATGAGGCGAGCATGGGCTATCTACTTTTTGTCACGCTGATCCAGGCGTTTTCCTTCAGTTTGATCGGCGAATACCTGGCCGGTCATGTCGACAGCTACTTCGCCGTGCTGGTACGCGTGCTGCTGGCGGGGCTGGTGTTCATTCCATTGACGCGCTGGCGCTCGGTGGAGCCGGCGTTCATGCGCGGGATGTTGCTGATCGGCGCGTTGCAGTTCGGCGTGACCTACGTTTGCCTGTACCTGAGCTTCCGGGTGCTGACGGTGCCGGAAGTCTTGCTGTTCACCATCCTCACGCCCCTGCACGTGACCCTGATCGAAGATGCGCTCAATCGTCGCTTCAATCCCTGGGCCCTGGTCGCGGCGCTGGTGGCTGTGGGTGGGGCGGCGGTGATTCGCTTCGACCGGATCAACCCGGATTTCTTCATGGGTTTCCTGTTGCTGCAGCTGGCCAACTTCACCTACGCGGCCGGGCAGGTGCTGTACAAACACCTGGTCGCGCGGCATCCGAGTGATCTGCCGCATTACCGGCGCTTCGGCTACTTCTACCTCGGTGCCCTGGCGGTGGCGTTGCCAGCGTTTCTGCTGTTCGGCAAACAGAACTTCCTGCCCGAAGCCCTACTGCAATGGGGTGTGCTGCTGTTCCTCGGCCTGGTCTCAACCGCGTTGGGGCTGTACTGGTGGAACAAAGGCGCGTGCCTGGTCAACGGCGGCACGCTGGCGGTGATGAACAACCTGCATGTGCCGGTGGGGCTGTTGATCAATCTGCTGATCTGGAATCAGCACGAAGAGCTGGGGCGGTTGTTGCTCGGTGGTTCGGTGATTCTGATGGCGGTGTGGATCAGTCGCTTGGGCATCAAGCGAGAGGCGAGCCTGGTGTAGGCGCTGGCGCAGGCTGCGACCTTTTGATCTTGAACAACACAAGATCGCAGCCTTCGGCAGCTCCTACAGGGTTTTGTGGTGTTACATCAGGTGTTTTTCCTGCTCGGGGATGTGGCTTGCGCCGAGCATCGCCGGCAGCAGCCCGGCCCGCAGATCCGTGCCGCTTGGTTGCTGATACAGGCTCAAGCCAAACTCCGGCAGCACCGCCAGCAAGTAATCAAAAATATCCCCCTGAATCCGCTCGTAGTCCGCCCACGCCGTGGTGCGGGTAAAGCAGTAGATTTCCAGTGGCACACCTTGGGCCGTGGTCTGCATCTGCCGGACCATGCAGGTCATGTTCGGCTGGATCTCCGCATGGCTCTTCAGGTACGACAGCGCATAGGCGCGGAAGGTGCCGATGTTGGTCATCCGACGGCGGTTGGCTGACAGGGCCGCGACGTTGCCCTGGGCTTCGTTCCAGGCCTTGAGCTCGGCCTGTTTGCGACTAATGTAGTCGGTGAGCAGATGAACCTGCGACAGCTTGAACTCTTCTTCATCGCGCAAAAAGCGCACACCGCTGGCGTCGATGAACAGGCTGCGCTTGATCCGGCGCCCCCCGGAGGCCTGCATGCCGCGCCAGTTCTTGAATGACTCGGACATCAGGCGCCAGGTCGGGATGGAGACGATGGTCTTGTCGAAATTCTGCACCTTGACCGTGTGCAGAGTGATGTCCACCACATCGCCATCGGCGCCGACCTGAGGCATTTCGATCCAGTCGCCGACCCGCAACATGTCGTTACTGGTCAACTGCACGCTGGCGACGAATGACAGCAGGGTGTCCTTGTAGACCAACAGGATCACCGCCGACATCGCACCCAGACCCGACAGCAGCAACAGTGGCGAGCGGTCGATCAGCGTGGCGACGATGATGATCGAACCGAAGATGTACAAGACCATCTTCGTCAGCTGCACATAGCCTTTGATCGAACGTGTACGGGCGTGTTCGGTGCGGGCGTAGATGTCCAGCAAGGCATTGAGCAGGGAACTGACGGCCAACAGCAGAAACAGGAAGGTGAAGGCCAGGGCGACATTGCCGAGGAAGTTCAGGGTGGTCTTGTGCAGTTCGGGGATCAGGTTCAAACCGAACTGGATCACCAGCGAGGGCACGACCTGCGCCAGACGATGGAACACCTTGTTGTCGAGAAAATCATTGAGCCAGTACATCGACGGTTGTCGACCGAGCAATTTGACGGTGTGCAGGATGAGGTAGCGCGCCACTCGTCCGAGCATCAGCGCGATGCTCAGCAGCAACAGCAGAGCCAGGGCTGAGTAAACGCGTGGATGGCTCTCCAGCGCACTCCAGAGTTCTTGGGCGTTGAGCCAGAGCTGTTTGATATCCATGGGCTAGAACGATTCTTTTGTAAGGCAAGAAAGGTGATTAGAGCATTTAAGACGCTTTGATTAGCCTCTTGCGACAAAACTGGCAGCAAAAAAACCACTGTTTACTGCCTTTTGTACAAAGAAACTCGGCCTACGCGCTCGAAACCGTTACCCTATGCAGCTGTTTTTTTGTATTTCTTCGAGGTAGCACCCGTGTTTTCCCAATTCGCCCTGCACGAACGCCTGCTCAAAGCCGTGGCCGAGCTGAAATTTGTCGAGCCAACGCCTGTGCAAGCCGCGGCTATCCCGCTGGCGCTCCAAGGGCGTGACCTGCGGGTGACAGCGCAAACCGGTAGCGGCAAAACCGCTGCATTCGTTTTGCCGATCCTCAACCGCCTGATCGGTCCGGCCAAGGTTCGCGTCAGCATCAAGACCCTGATCCTGCTGCCAACCCGTGAGCTGGCCCAGCAGACCTTGAAAGAAGTTGAACGCTTCTCGCAGTTCACCTTCATCAAGTCCGGCCTGATCACTGGCGGCGAAGACTTCAAGGTCCAGGCGGCCATGCTGCGCAAGGTGCCGGACATCCTGATCGGTACGCCGGGCCGGATGATCGAGCAACTCAACGCCGGCAACCTCGACCTGAAAGAAGTTGAAGTACTGGTACTCGACGAAGCCGACCGCATGCTCGACATGGGCTTCGCCGACGACGTTCAGCGTCTGGTTGACGAATGCACCAACCGTCAGCAGACCATGCTGTTCTCCGCCACCACCGGCGGTTCGGGCCTGCGCGAGATGATCGCCAAGGTCCTGAACAACCCTGAGCATTTGCAGCTCAACGCAGTCAGCCAGCTGAACGAAACCACCCGTCAGCAAATCATCACCGCTGACCACAACCAGCATAAAGAACAGATCGTGAACTGGCTGCTGGCCAACGAGACCTACCAGAAGGCCATCGTGTTCACCAACACCCGTGCCATGGCAGACCGGATCTACGGTCGTCTGGTGGCGCAGGAATACAAAGCGTTCGTGCTGCACGGCGAGAAAGACCAGAAGGATCGCAAACTGGCGATCGATCGTCTGAAGCAGGGCGGCGTGAAAATCCTCGTCGCCACCGACGTTGCCGCTCGCGGCCTGGACGTCGATGGTCTGGACCTGGTGATCAACTTCGACATGCCACGCAGCGGCGACGAATACGTTCACCGCATCGGCCGTACCGGTCGCGCCGGTAACGATGGCCTGGCGATCTCGCTGATCTGCCATGGCGACTGGAACCTGATGTCGAGCATCGAGCGCTACCTCAAGCAGAGCTTCGAGCGTCGCACCATCAAGGAAGTCAAAGGCACCTACGGCGGACCGAAAAAGGTCAAGGCCTCGGGTAAAGCCGTCGGCGTGAAGAAGAAAAAGACCGACGCCAAGGGCGACAAGAAAAAAACCGCCGCCAAGACCCCGACCAAGCGCAAGAGCGCCAACCGGCCGAAAAGCGACTCCCTGGTGAGCAGCGATGGCATGGCCCCGCTCAAGCGCCGCAAGCCGGAAGCCCCGGCTGCTGAATGACGCACGGTACCTGCTGATAAAAAACCGGACATAGTCCGGTTTTTTTTATTTAAAAGATCGCAGCCTGCGGCAGCTCCTACATGGCGGCGATCTTTTGCTCTTGCCTTTAATCGTCAGCTTTCAGCTTTTTTCTCCGCCGTGCCCAACTCCTTCAAACGCTGATCAATCAACTGGCACTTGTCCGGCAAGTCCTTGGCGGCGGTTCCCAGGTCCATCTTCTGCAATTCGTCGTTGATCTCCTTGGCCTTGGCCGGATTCTGTTCAGTGAGCCTGGTCACTTCCTGGGCCAGTTGCTCGCGCTTCTGCGTGGCTTCTTCCGGGGTGCAGGCCCAGACGGGAAGGGCGCAGGTCAGCGTTGCGACAAGGGTGAGCTTGAGTAGTGATTTCATGGGGGCAGGCCTCAGTTCCGGTTAAGGCGGGTTATCCGGTTGAGGGCTGCCACCCGTGGAAAGTTCACTCAAACACTTGCTCGCGATTTGCCATGACTCGGTATCAAACCTAACCACCATGGCAGCAACTCGCCGGGGCTTCGTCTTCATACCGGTCGTGATACTGCACCCACTCCATGATTTCCTCTTCATTGCGGCCCTTCGGCGTCAGGTCGAGGTAGTTGTAAGCCCCGACCAACATGTCCAAGCCACGGGCATAGGTGGAGTAGGTGTGGAAGATTTCGCCAGCCTCGTTGCGATAAAACACGCTCAGGCCTGGGAGTTCTTCTTCAGCACCGTCAGTTTTTTCGTAGTTGTAGGTAGCCTTTCCGGCGGCGACGTCTTCGGCTCGAGCTGTCACGCCGAAGTCGTAGTTGAAATCGCAACCTTCTGACGAGAACCAGTCGAATTTCCAGCCCATGCGCCGCTTGAATGGCTGGAACTCGGCGAACGGCGCGTGGGACACCGCCACCACGGCCACATCGTGGTGGGCCAGGTGCTGGTTGGCGCCGTCGATGTGGTCTGAAAGGAACGAACAACCCGGGCAACCTTCGTCCCAACCTTCGGCGAACATGAAGTGGTAGATGACCAACTGGCTGCGACCGCCGAAAAGATCCGCCAGTTTCAGTTCACCATTCGGCCCCTGAAAGTGGTAGTCCTTGTCGATCCTCACCCAGGGCAGAGCACGGCGTTCGGCGCTGAGTTTGTCCCGTTCTTTGGTGAAGGCTTTTTCGTGGGCCAAGTGCTGTTTGCGGGCGACCAGCCATTCTTCCCGCGACACGACGGGATGATTCTGAATGTTCATGGTGTTTTTCTCCTGCGTGGGGCTGGGAGTGGGCTTACACAGCCTAGTCGTTTGACCTGCACTGCATTCGACAGACCGCTGGTCGGTCGGTGTCTGACGGCCGGCTGAACGGCAGCCGCCGGTACCGGTCACAACCGTAAGGCCCTGACTTTCACGCGGGCATCCATCACATTGGCTCCGGAGGTTGAATCAGGATGACGACTTACAACTGGGATTTGATTGAATACTTGCTGCATGAAGTACAGAACGGTGCTGGCCACAGCTTCACGCCGCGACCTTATGCCGAGCAGTACGCTGCGCAGAAAGCCTCCGAAGGCGAGCCGATTGAAAACCTCGATCACCTGAAAACGGTGGCTGGCGAGTACGAAAAGTTACTGCTGATGCGAGGCTACATCGAACCGCGACCGGAGGATGAAGGGGGGAACGGCGAGAACTACATTTTGACAGCGCGGGGTTCGCGCTTGTTGAGCCTGATCGACAGCAGTATTCCAGGCAATGATCATCCTCGACAGGTGCTGGATGAGCAGGAAGATGCGCTGGATGAGGTGACGTTTGATCGGGTGGCGTCGAAGCCGCAGATTGCCTGAAGACGGTGTGTTTCCCTTGTAAGAGCGAGCAAGCTCGCTCTTACAAGTGCTTAGCCGTTGGACCACTATCCTTTTGCGGCTTTCAGGCACTTCAAATCACTGAAATCCTTCCTCACGCCCTCAATCTTCGTCAGTAACCGCTGCCGTTGCGTCGGCGTGCTCTCAGCCATCAAATCGACGAACAGCGCTCTTGCCTGGGCTTCGGTGGTGGCAAAAGCCTCGCGGTAGGCCGGTGTCCACAAACGCTCGCGATCGACCAGAAGCGTCTCGATTCGTTGTGGGAATTCCGGACTTTGACGCTGCGCCACGGCGGCACTGAACTGTTTCTGCCAGTGGGCGCGGTTGGCGAGCCACTGAGTGTTCTGTTCGCCCAAGGCTTTCGACCATGCCGCGACACGCTGTTTCTGGCTTGGGGTGAGTGGTCCGAGCCAGTCGTTGAGGCGCTTTTCCATGCGCTCGGCACGGTCCTTGATTTGCTGGTCGAGGGATGGTTTGAGGTACTGCTCCTGGCGTTTGCGCTGATCTTTGGCGAAGGCGTCGTTCATCTCCGCGACTTGCTTGTCATCCAGCCCTTGCAGCAGTTCGATGGCCGAAGGGGTGATTTGCCGGGCGCTCTCGGCGATCGCTTGCCGAGCTTCAACGGCTCGGGCTTGCAGTCCTGCATCGGTGACCTGGTTGGTCGCGATCATGGTTTGCAAACGGTCCAGCCAGTCCAGGTAGCCCGGCAGTTGAGTGGTGCAGTGCCAGCTCAAGTGCTCCTTCAACCGTTCGTCCAGCCAGCCTTTTTGCTCGCCGTTCATGTCCAGGTAATCGCTGAGCGTCCAGGGGATGATCACGTCGAGGTTGCGGTAAGCCAGGCCCATGCGACTGCAAGCGCCGAGCGAGAGAGCGACGGTGAGCGCAATGGCTATATGTGTGAGCCAGCGAGACATGGGCGAGTCCTTGCGAAAGCCTGCCTTCGGGGTCTGATTCTCATGTGAACGCAGCATGAGCCAGGCAGTTCAGCCGATCAATAGAACGTGTGCACGGCCTTGAGGGTGACCAGCCCGTCGCATTGACTGTTGTGACCGGAATAGGCCGAGCAATCGTTGCCCCGCAGGCTTGAGTCACTGTAGATCAGGTCCAGGTCGATGCCCATGAACGGACGGGACAATTTCAACGACCAATCGGTAAAACTGCCTACATAACCGCCGTCCACTGCGATCGGTGCGTTGAGCTGGTGGGTGGTGTATTTCATACTCACGCCGATGCCGAAGGGTTGATTGCCGCTCAAGTCCGCGAAAAGGGTGTTGTTCTGTTTGTCCGGGTCATTGCTGAAAGCGACGCCGAAACGGCTGCCCAGCAAGGTCAGGCCTCCGAAAAACTCTTGGCTGTTCAGGGTTTCCACTTCGGGGTAGCTGTAGCGGATCATGCCGACTTCGTAACCCAGGGTTTGGTCGAAGGGCTGTTTAAAGCCAGCGTAGGAATCGATTTCGAGGTTATTGCCTGGGCTGATGCCCATGCTCGGCGACCATTGGCCCACGTAGAAGCCGCTGTCGTGGCTCAGGTCCAGGCCGCCATGGAACGAGCCGGCCGCGTTGGGTTTGACCAGTCCCTGGGCCATGCTGCGGGTGGGGCTGGTGCCAAGCTTGAGGTCGAAATTACCCAGTTCGCGCTGCAAGATTTGGCCGTGCGCCAGTGGGCATGCCAGCAGGCTGACGAACAATAGCGATAAACAGGATGATTTGAGCATGCGTCACTCCTTGAGCAGCGAGCGCCGACAATGAATCGGCTGAAACGCTTGATCCAGACGTGTGCAAGGATACCGGCGAATGATCGGCATCGAGGGCCGTTCGTCGATTTTTAAACGATTGATTGTAGGAAGGGACGATATTCGAGGGGTTCCAGTCCAAGCGCTTCGAGCTTCAAAGCGCTTGAGGACCAGGTGACGCGGGGGGTATTACTTTTTGCCCAAGGTGATCTGCTTGGACGGGCCGAATGTCTGGCCGCTGACGCCTTTGGCAATTTGCTGGATTTCACCGCCGGACTTGAGGAACGCAGCAATCTGGCTGTTGATCGATTCGCTGGTTTCGACGGCTGGAGCTGGCTTTGCTTTGCTGGTGGATGCTTTTACGCGCATGGCGGCCATTAACCTGTAGAAAATTAACTTGGCCATGCATCGTACAGGAAACAGCGGATAATTGCTTGGCGAATATCCCCTCGGAATACTCAGGGTGTGAGTGAAATCAATTGTCGGTGAATCTTCGAATTATTCTCCTAAGCCGCTGTTTTAACTAAAAAGATTGCAGGAAAAAATACGACGTCGCGCGAGCCAGGCGCTGGCATAAATGCCCCGAACGGTCTGACGAGCGGGCAGTCGCGCAGCGCGAGCCCCGAAAATTCAGGGCTTGCACAGGATTTTCCCGCGCCACCGGGCCGGGCACCGAACGCGACCGTTAAAACCGGGTAGAATGCCGCCCACGCAATGAGGGTATTGGACATGGCTTTAGTCGGGCGTTACAACAGTTTGCAAGTGGTTAAACACACTAACTTCGGTTTATATCTGGACGGCGGTGCGGATGGCGAAATCCTTCTGCCTAATCGTTATATTCCAAAAGATATTCCCAGCGAAGATGAAGACTGGCTCAACGTTTTTATTTATCTGGACAGCGATGACAAACTCATCGCAACGACGGAAAAACCGAAAGTTCAAGTCGGTGAATTCGCCAGTTTGAAAGTAGTTGAAGTCAACAGTATCGGTGTATTCCTGGATTGGGGACTGCCGAAGGATCTGTTGCTGCCGTATTCCGAAGAAAAGCGTCAAATGACGGCCGGCGAATATGTGGTGGTGCACGTCTACCTCGACAAGCACACTCGCCGCATCACCGCGACGGCACGTCTGGATCGCTATCTGGACAAGACCCCGGCCAATTACACCGCGGGCCAGGAAGTTGATTTGCTGGTTGCCGAAGCCACTGACATGGGCTTCAAGGCGATCATCAACAACAAGCACTGGGGCCTGATCCACAAGAACGAAATCTTCAAGTTCATGCGCGCAGGTAAAGAAGAGAAGGGTTTCATCAAGGAAGTGCGCACCGATGGCAAGATCAGCCTGAGCCTGCAACCGGTCGGCCAGGAGGCGGCGACCAGCCTGAACTCGAAGATCCTCGCCAAGTTGCGCGAAAACAATGGCAGCCTGGCGGTCAGCGACAAGAGTGATCCGGTATTGATCACCAGCCTGTTCGGTGTCAGCAAGGGCAACTTCAAAAAGGCCATTGGTGCGCTGTACAAGAATGGTCAGATCGTCATTCATGCCGATCGCATCGAACTAAGCTGATCCCCGTAGGAGCTGCCGCAGGCTGCGATCTTTTGATTTTGATGATTGAAAAGAAAAGATCGCAGCCGGCGACAGCTCCTACGGTTGGTATCCTTGATTGTTTACCCCGGAATCAGAAGGCCGGGGTTTTTGTTTTTACTGCCGAGTCTCAGCCATGGTTCGTGAAATCGAGGTGTTTAGGTGACTGCCACCCGGCGTAGCGCCGATGGCTTTGCCCTGCAAGTGATGGTCGGGTTGTGCCTGGTCTGGGGCGTTCAGCAGGTGATGATCAAGTGGGCCGCGCCGGACATTGCACCGGTGATGCAGGCGGCAGCGCGGTCAGGCATGTCCGCTTTGCTCGTAGGATTATTGATCTGCTGGAAAGGCGGCTGGGATCAGGTTCCTTCTACCTGGCGCGGTGGGCTGTTGGCCGGCGCGTTGTTTGGTGTCGAATTCTTCTTCATTTCCGAAGGCCTGCAACTCACCACCGCGGCACACATGTCGGTGTTTCTCTACACCGCGCCGATCTTTACCGCATTGGGCGTGCATTGGTTGCTGCCCAGTGAGCGTTTGAGACCCCTGCAATGGTTGGGGATCATCTTCGCGTTCATCGGGATCGCCATCGCGTTTGCCGGTGGTGTCTCCTGGGACAATCTTGATCGCCGCATGTTGATGGGGGATGCGCTGGGCGTGCTCGCCGGTGCCGCCTGGGGTGCCACAACGGTGGTGGTGCGTGCTTCACGGCTGTCGGAAGCGCCCGTCACGTTGACGCTGTTCTATCAATTGATCGTCGGCTTCGTCGGGTTGTTGTTGATTGCTCTGCTCAGCGGGCAAATCACCCACGTCAACCTGACCACCGTGGCGGTGGCCAGTGTGCTGTTTCAGGGCGTCGTGGTGTCGTTCTTCAGTTACCTGGTCTGGTTCTGGCTGTTGCGCCGTTACCTGGCGGCGAACCTTGCAGTGTTTTCGTTCATGACGCCGCTGTTTGGCGTCACGTTCGGCGTGGTGCTGCTGGGCGAAGAACTGAGCGTCAACTTCGTCGTCGGCGCGGTATTGGTGCTGTCGGGCATTACTTTTGTCAGTGCCGAGCAGTGGGTGCGCCGTCGTTTGCGCAAAGTCCTTGGGCAGCACTGACGCTGAATGCGTGGATTGAACAACAGCAGGCAGTTTTTCCGCCGGCTTCGGCGCGGGCGCAGGCCATTGCCTGAACGCGGGATGATTGTGATGGATTCAGTAACAGATCATTGCGACATTGGCCGAGCATTGCTGGGGACTTCGGACTATTATCAGTGCAAAGGGGCTACAGAATTTTGGCCGCTCGGCACTACCCTGAAGGGGGCACCATGAAAGAGAAAATCCAAAACTGGCTGCACGACCTGGGTGTTGCACTCGGTCTGATCGAACCGCCTCTGCAACCTGTGCCTATTCGTACTGACGATGAGCAACGTCGGCGCCAGCAGCGACGCCGGTAACGGTTGACGTTATCTGGCTGTTTGGGGGGCTTGCTGTGGCGAGGGCGCTTGCTCCCGTTGGACCGCGAAGCGGTCCCAAGTACCACTGAGTTGCATCAGGCTTCATCACTCGATCGCTGATTTCGACGGCAGCGCCGTCGAGCGGGAATGTCACAAAGGGCAGTGCGTGCGACTCAGTCTCAATACTGCCCAATTTCCATCAAGAACCAGCTTAAATCACTCGCCGTCCTGGCAGTCTTGAGCATTCGGTCTTCTTCGGCGGTAAACGCCGTCAAATCCAGCTCATCCTCCAGACGGAAGATCAGCTCTTCCATATCTTCTTTATCCAGTCCCAACTTCGCCAGACTGGCGTTGTCGTCAAAGTCTTGCTGATTTTCCAGCAGGCGGTTGATGTGGCGACGCACGACGACAAGGACGCTGGCTCTGTTCATGAGGACTCTTCGGTATTCTCCCTGTCGTGAGTACAGCAGGCTTTGGCTGCGAGTGGGTTTCTCCAGACGAAAAAAAACGGGTGTGGCAACCGACGCCACACCCGTCGAAGAAAGCATCAAGTTGTTATGTTCAGCTTAGGCGAGGCTCGCCACTGCGGCCGGGCGACGGGACATCAGGCTGACGACCACGAAGCTCACCAGGCCTACACCGAGGCTGTAGTAGATCGGGGTGTTGGCATCCAGGCCGTCCTTGAACATGAACAGCAGCGCAGTCGCGAAACCCATGCCCATGCTGGCGATGGCGCCGGCGGTGGTAGCACGTTTCCAGAAGATGGCACCCATCAGCGGGATCAGCATGCCGCCCACCAGCAGGTTGTAGGCCAGGGTCAGGGCGCTGATCACGTCGTTCACGATCAGGGCGATGCCGAGTACCACGATGCCGGTCAACAGGGTGAACAGGCGGTTCATCGCCAGGCTCGACTGTTTACCGCCACGCAGTTTCGGCAGCAGGTCTTCGGTCAGGGTGGTGGCAGCGGCGAGCAGGCCGGCGCTGGCGGTGGACATCATGGCGGCCAGTGCGGCAGCAATCACCAGACCACGGACACCGTCCGGCAGGGACAGTTTGACGATGGCGGCGAAGGCGTTGTTGACGTTGTCCAGATCCGGGATCAATACATGTGCAGCCATGCCGATCAGCGCGCAGGCCAGACCGTAGAGGATGCAGTAGATACCGGCAGCGGTACCGGCAACCTGAGCCACTTTGGCGGTCTTGACGGTGAACACCCGTTGCCAGATGTCCTGACCGATCAGGATGCCGAAGAAGTAGATCATGAAGTAGGTGATGATGGTGTCCCAGCCGATGGTGGTGAAGCTGAAGCTCGCCGCCGGCAGTTTCAACACCAACTCATCCCAACCGCCGACGCGGTACAGGCAGATTGGCAACAGGATGAACATCAGGCCAACGGTCTTGATCACGAACTGAACGATGTCGGTCAGGGTCAGGGACCACATGCCGCCGATGGCCGAGTAAATCACCACGACGCCGCCACCCAGCACGACCGAGATCCAGAACGGCAGACCGAACAGCACTTGCAGCACAGTGCCGATTGCCAGAATCGACGTCACGCCGATCATCAGCGCGTAGGCCAGCATGATCACCGCGCTCGCCGAGCGGGCCATCGGGTTGTAGCGTTTCTCCAGCACCTGGGTAACGGTGTAGATCTTCAGCTTGAGCAGCGGTTTGGCGAGGAACAGGTTCAGCGCCACGATCCCGCAACCGAGGGCCGCGCACAGCCAGAAACCGGAGATGCCATGGACGTAACCCAGACGCACGGTGCCGACAGTGGACGCGCCGCCCAGAACGGTGGCGGCCATGGTGCCCATGTACAGGCTCGGACCGAGGTTACGACCGGCGACCAAAAAGTCTTCGTTGGTCTTGGCCTTGCGCATGCCGTAGTAGCCGAGTATCAGCATCGCGGCGGCGTAGATGAGTACGACGAATAAATCCAAAGCCATGATGGCGTGTCTCCGATTGTCTTTTTTATGGTGAAACAAAGTTGCGTTATGGCTATGGGGTAGTTTTTGTGGCGAGGGAGCAAGCTCCCTCGCCACAGAGGTCACCTCAAGGCCCTGTCTTCAAAAAATCAGGCGGCTTGGTGCATCGCCGGTTTAGCGAGCGAATCCGTGCTCTTGCTGCGTGGGTCATTCGGGCCAAACACCGCGCTCGATTCCGGGAACAGACTCAGCAGCGCCAGGTACACCAGCGAGGCCAGGCCCAGGGTCACCGGCAGGCTGATGTCGATACCACCGGCCATTTCGCCCAGCGGACCGACGAACTGCCCCGGCAGATTCACGAAGCACAGGCCGACGGCCGCGCTCGGGATCCAGGCACCCAGGCCGCGCCAGTTCCAGCCGTGGGTAAACCAGTAGCGGCCACCTTTTTCGCCACGGGTGAACACTTGCAAGTCATCCGGGCAGTAGAAGCCGCGACGTACCAGCAGGCCGATGATCATGATCACCATCCATGGGGTGGTGCAGGTGATGATCAGCACGGCGAAAGTCGACACGCTCTGCACCAGGTTCGCCGCGAAGCGTCCGATGAAGATGAAGGCAATCGACATCACACCGATCAGCAGCGTGGCTTTGACTCGCGACAGCACCTGTGGGAACACGCTGGACATGTCCAAGCCGGTGCCGTACAGCGAAGTGGTGCCGGTGGACATGCCGCCGATCACCGCAATCAGGCACACCGGCAGGAAGAACCAGCTCGGCGAAACTGCCAGCAGACCGCCGACGTAGTTGTTCGCTGCGATGTAGTCCGGTGCCTTGACCGCTACGATGGTGGCGGTGACCAGGCCGAACAGGAACGGGATCAGCGTGGCCAATTGCGCAGCGATCACCGACACCATGATCCGGCCTTTCGGCGTTTCCCGCGGGATGTAACGCGACCAGTCGCCGAGGAATGCACCGAAGGAAATCGGGTTGCTCATGGCCACCAGCGCGGCGCCGATAAACGCAGCCCAGAAACCCGCCTGGCCCATGGCGACGGTGCCGGCGTACTGGCTGTCGAATGCAGGGGCGAAAGCGAAAACACCCAGCAGGAACAGCAGGCTCGCCGCCCACACCGCGATGCGGTTGACCCACAACATGAAGCGGAAGCCATAGATGCAGACGGTCAAAACCAGCAACGCGAACAAACCGTAGGCCAGGCCCAGGGTCAGATCGGTTTCCGGCAGATCGATCAGGCGTTTGGCGCCGCCTACCAACGCATCTCCCGAACTCCAGACGGAGAGCGAGAAGAACGCGATGGCGGTCAACAGCGACAGGAAGGAACCGACGATACGCCCGTGCACACCGAAGTGTGCGCCGGAAGACACGGCGTTGTTGGTGCCATTGATCGGCCCGAACAGGCCCATCGGCGCCAGGATCAGCGCACCGAGCACCACGCCCAGCACAATCGCCCAGACCCCAGCCTGGAATGAAAGGCCGAACAGCACCGGGAAACTGCCGAGCACGGCGGTGGCAAAGGTGTTGGCGCCGCCGAAGATCAGGCGAAACAAATCGCTGGGACGGGCGGTACGCTCATGGTCCGGGATCTGTTCGACCCCGTTTGTTTCAATGCGGCTAAGGCTTTTTTCTTTGTTGTTGTTGTTATTCATGATCTGCTCCGATCATAAAGGCGCGCTCATCGTGTGTGAGCGTCACCTGTTTGGCTAAGGGGGTGGCAGCCCTTCCGGCATGGCGGACAAATGTTCGTGGCAGGCCAGCCATAGGCCTTGTTGTTCTTGGCCAGACGCTTGTTTCTTGAAAACAATCGTCTCGCGCTCCTGGCTAAAGTGCTGCTCCCCTTGCATGCGCAGCTCGGTGGCCACGTCATGGATGAAAATCGCCACGTCACCCTGGAGGCTGACGAAAGCGTTGCTTGAGGTGCACGAAAGCACCTCGAAGCCATCCTCGGAGCGCCAGCCGTCCCACATCGCCTGATAGGCGTCGCGCGACAGCAGGGGTTGTTCGAGGGTGTAGAAGACGAAGCTGGCATCGGCGCTGAACGCGCCGAAGTAGGCTTCGCGATCGTTACGGGAAAACGCCGACACCAGATCGGCGGCGGCTTTCAAAACCTGATCACGTTCGGTCATGACCCTTCCTCAGCGGTGGACTACGCCAGGCAGTACGCAGAGCATTTCGTACAGCAGGTTGGCGGCCAGCAGCGAGGTGTTGCCGGTGGTGTCATAAGCGGGCGAGACTTCTACCAGATCGCAACCGACCAGGTCGAGGCCCTGGCAGCCACGAACGATCTCAATGGCCTGAATGGTCGTCAGCCCACCGATTTCCGGGGTGCCGGTGCCAGGCGCCCAGGCCGGGTCGATGCCGTCGATGTCGAAGCTCAGGTACACCGGGCCGCCGCCGACTTTCTCGCGGACTTCAGCCATCAGTGGCGCCAGGGATTTGTGCCAGCACTCTTCGGCCTGAACCACACGGAAACCCTGGTTGCGGCTCCAGTTGAAGTCGTCGGCGGTGTAACCCTGGGCGCGCAGGCCGATCTGCACGACACGGTCCGGATCCAGCAGGCCTTCTTCGACGGCGCGGCGGAAGGTGGTGCCGTGGGCGATTTTCTCGCCGAACATGTGATCGTTCACATCGGCGTGAGCGTCGATGTGCACCAGGCCGACCTTGCCGTGCTTTTTATGGATGGCACGCAGGATGGGCAGGGTGATGGTGTGGTCGCCGCCGAGGGTCAGCGGGATCACGTCGTGTTCGAGGATGTTGTCGTAGGATTCTTCGATGATCCGTACGGCATCCAGTAAGTTGAAGGTGTTGATAGCGATGTCGCCGATGTCGGCAACCGACAGCGAGTCAAACGGGGCAGCGCCGGTGGCCATGTTGTACGGGCGGATCATCACCGACTCGGCGCGGATTTCGCGAGGTCCGAAACGGGTGCCGGGGCGCAGCGAAGTACCGATGTCCAGTGGCACGCCTACGAAGGCAGCGTCCAGACCGGCAGCGGTGTTCAAGTGGGGGAGTCGCATCATGGTGGCGATGCCGCCGAAGCGCGGCATTTCGTTGCCGCCCAGTGGTTGGTGAAGAATCTTGTCCACGGGTAAGGCCTCATCGTCGTTGTTTTATTTATTGGTTGCGCCGTTCACGGAAGGTACGGGCACCGATTTGTGCGGATTCTGCGAAATGTAGTGGCCGGGAAGAATCGCTACGGGCAAATACTTAGTTCAGATTTTTCTAAACTAATAGCTGGGACAGCGATAGACTTAAGGTGCTCCGCAGAATCCTGTGGCGAGGGAGCTTGCTCCCGCTGGGGTGCGAAGCAGCCCCAAACCATTCACCCCAGTGCGGCAGACAAACCTCATGAGCAGGTTTACGACTGCTGCGCAGCCGAGCGGGAGCAAGCTCCCTCGCCACAAGAGCAGGAGCCCCCCCCCCATGGCCAACGCTTTACCCGACCTCAAACTATTGCGCATCTTCGTCAGCGTGGTACGCCATCAGGGGTTCGCCAATGCCCAGCATGAGCTCAACCTCTCGACATCGGCGATCAGCACCTACATGAGCCAGCTCGAATCGGCCCTCGGCCTGGTGCTCTGCCATCGTGGGCGTGGCGGTTTCAGCCTGACCAGCAAGGGTGAGCTGTTCCATCAGGAGACCCTGCGTCTGCTGGGTGAACTCGAAGGCTTCGAGCAGTACGCCGCCGCCCTCAAGGGCGAGTTGCGCGGGACGTTGAACCTCGGCGTGATCGACTCGACCGTCAGCGATAAAGCCTTGCCGTTCGCCGAAGCCATCGGCGCCTACAGCCAGGAACACCCGGCCGTGCACCTGCACCTGTCGGTCATGAGCCCATACGAATTGCAGCTGGGCGTGCAGGACAACCGACTCGACCTGGCCATCGGTGCGTTCTCCACCCGCATGAGCGGACTGGTGTACATGCCGCTCTACCGCGAGCAACATTGGCTGTATTGCAGCACGCGGCATCCGCTGTTTAACGAGCGGCGCATTCCCGAGCAGGTCATCACTCAGCAGCGCATGGTCGGTCGCGGTTACTGGAGCCAGGCCGAACTGGCGCGCCACGGCTTCAAGCACAGTGCTGCGACGGTGGAAAGCATGGAGGCCCAGTTGATTCTGGTGCTGTCCGGCGCCTATATCGGTTACTTGCCGGAGCACTACGCCCAGGCCTGGGCCGACAAGGGGGATTTACGTGTGCTGTTGCCGGCGACGTTCGGCTATCAGGCGCCATTTTCGATGATCGTGCGACGGGGGCGTAGCCGGGAGCCGCTGATCCAGACCTTCCGCGATTTGCTTAAAGCTCAACTGAATCAGGCCTGAAAACGATGTCCAGAATCCAATGCCCGCGCTGCCTGCGTCCGCAAACCCACTGCCTGTGCCCGTTGATTCCGAGCCTCGACAGCCGCACCCGGGTGCTGCTGTTGCAGCATCCGAGTGAAGTCAATCATGCCTTGAACACGGCACGTCTGGCCGCGCTGGGTTTGAATCGTGCCGAGTTGATCGTGGGGGAGGTGTTCGAGGATTTGTCGGCGCTGTTGAATCAGCCGGGGTATCGGGCACGGTTGCTGTTTCCGGGCGAGGACGCTCAACCGATGCAGGCTTACGCTGACAGTGAAGAGCCGTTGCTGCTGGTGGTCCCCGACGGCACTTGGCGCAAGGCGCGCAAGATGCTGCACCTCAATCCGCTGTTGGCGGCGTTGCCGAGGGTGACGCTGGCGGAAGGGGGGGTGTCCCGTTATCGGCTGCGCAAGGCACCGGGACCAGGGGCGTTGTCGACGGTGGAGGCGATTGTGCAGGCGTTGGAAGCCCTCGAAGCACCGACCACGTTTGCACCGTTGTTGAAACCGTTCGAGGCGTTGATCGAGGGGCAGATTGCGGCGATGGGGGAGGAGGTTTACCGCAAGAATCACAAGCAATGAAGTTCTTTGTGGAGCGGGAGCAAGCTCCCTCGCCACAACAGCCCTGCAACTCAGGCCTACCTTTCCCGCATCGCCTCAGTCCGCGCCTTCAGCACCGGTTTGAGCAAGTAGTCGAGCACCGTTTTCTCCCCGGTAATAATGTCTACCGTCGCCACCATCCCCGGAATGATCAGCAGCGGTTTCACGTCCCCGCCCAAGTGGTTTTTATCGGTGCGCACCTGGATCAGGTAGAAGCTGTTGCCCTTGTCATCGGTGATGGTATCGGCGCCGATCAGCTCCAGTTTGGCGCTCAAGCCGCCGTAGATCGTGTAATCGTAGGCACTGAACTTGACCATGGCTTTCTGGCCCGGGTGCAGGAATGCCACGTCCTGTGGCCGCACTTTGGCCTCGATCAGCAAGTTGTCTTCCAGTGGCACGATTTCCACCATGTCGCTGCCCGGCTGGACCACACCGCCGATGGTATTGACCTTCAGCAGTTTGATAATGCCCTTGACCGGTGAGGTCACCGTGGTGCGGGTCACGCGGTCGTCGATGGCGATGCTCGTGGCCGTGATTTTCGACAGATCGGTGCGTTTCTCGTTCAGCTCCTTGGCCGCTTCCGAGCGGAAGGTTTGTTCCGACTCGTCGATCTTGCTGCGGATCTCGGCAATCGCCGACTCCGCACGGGGGATGGCCAGGGTGGTCGCGTTCAGCGAACCGCGAATCTCCACGGCGCTGCGCTTGAGTCGCAGGATTTCCACGGGTGAAACGGCACCGGTCTTGACCAGTGGTTCGGACATGTTCATCTCTTGATTGACCAGCGCCAGGCTTGAACTGTATTGCCCTGCCTTGGAACGGAACTCCGCGAGTTCCTGGGTTTTCTGCCGCAGTTGTTCGCTCAAGGTGCGCTGCTCACTGGCCAGTCGGCGTTGCCGTTGTTCGTACAGCGAGCGCTCGTCTTCGGCCACTTGCGGGGCCTTGGCGATCACTTCTGCCGACAGCAGGAACGGCCGGCCTTCGGCTTCCGCTGACAAGCGTTCGACCTGTGCGGTCAGGGCATAACGATCGACTTCGCTTTCGCCCTTGTTCGACAGGTAGCGCGTGTCATCCAGGCGCAGCAGGGTGTCGCCCTTGTTCACCATTTGCCCTTCGCGCACGAATATTTCGCTGACGATCCCGCCTTCAAGGTTCTGGATGACCTGGACTTTGCTCGACGGGATCGCCTTGCCTTCGCCCATGGTCACTTCCTGGAGCACGGCGAATTTAGCCCAGAGCACGGCGCTGACAACCAACCCGGCCGCGAGCCATACGGTGATCCGCGACCAGCGCGGCGAGTCTTGCAGTGCGGCGCCGGCGGTTTCCGGCATGAACTCTGTTTCGGCGCTTTTGTTGAAACTGTCGAAGTAGCCGCGATCGTTCGACGGTACAGGCTGATCAGCAGACATGGGCGACTCCTAGGCAGCCGCAGAGCCGACGCGGCCCTTGCGCAGTGCATCGATGACCGCTTCTTTCGGACCGTCAGCGACGATCCGCCCGTTGTCCAGGACGACCAGCCGATCCACCAGGCTGAGCATTGATGTGCGGTGAGTCACCAACAAGACGGTTTTACCCTGGACCAGGCTATGGAGTTTTTGCCGAAGAATGTCTTCACTGGTGTTGTCCATGGCGCTAGTGGGTTCGTCGAGCAGCATGATCGGCGGGTCGAGCAGCAATGCCCGAGCGAGCAACACGGCCTGGCGTTGACCGCCGGACAACAGTTGCCCACGTTCGCCCACAGGCCGGTCGAAACCTTGGGGATGCTGGCGGGCCAGTTCGGTGACACCGGTGAGTTCCGCCACTTCCAGCATGCGGGCGTCGCTGATATAGCGCGCGCCGAGGGTCAGGTTGTCACGCAGGCTGCCGGCCAGCAGTGGCAGGTCGTGGGCGACGTAACCGATTTGATGGCGCAGGTCGGCGACGTCCAGTTGCCGCAGGTCCAGGCCATCGAGCAGCAGTTGGCCTTCTGCCGGTTCGTAGAAACCCATCACCAGACGCGCCAGGGTGCTTTTGCCCGAACCGCTGCGGCCGATGATGCCGATGCGTTCACCGGGTTTGACGCTGAAACTGACATTGTTCAGCGCCGGGGCGCTTTGGCCGTTGTAGTGGAAGGTTACGCCCACGACATCCAGCCCCCCTTTCAGTTGGGTGCGCTCAAGTGGCCGTTGCCGGGCATCGCGCTCCTGAGGCAGGCCCATCAGCGCGTCAGTGCTTTTCATGGTCAGTTGCGCTTGTTGGTAGCGAGTGATCAGGCCGGCGATCTGCCCCAGTGGCGCGAGCACCCGACTGCCCAGCATGTAGGTCGCCACCAGTGCGCCCACGCTGAGGTTGCCGGCGATGATGCTGTAGACCCCGGCAATGATGGTTGCCATGCCGGAGACCTGCTGGATGAACAGCGTGCCGTTGGTGGCCATGGCAGAGAGATTGCGCGCATGGCTGTCGAGGCGGGTGAGGGCGCCGTGGGTGCTTTCCCATCGGTGCTGGCGCTCGCTTTCGGCGCTGCAGGCCTTGAGGGTTTCCAGGCCGCTGAGGGTTTCGATCAGCAAGGCCTGGCGCTCGGCGCCCAGGCTCAGGCTTTTCTGCACGGTGTCGCGCAGCCGTACCTGAATCACCATGGCGAAGATAATGGTGATGGGAAACGCCAGCACCGGAATCACCACCAGCCAACCGCCGAGCAGAGCGATCACCACCAGCATCAGCAAGGCGAAGGGCAGGTCGATCAGGCTGGTCAGTGTCACGGCGGTGAGAAACTCACGCAGGCCCTGGAAGTCATGAATGCTTTGGGCAAATCCGCCGATGGTCGCCGGCCGTGCTTTCATCGACATGCCGGTGATGCGTTCGAACAGCGTCGCGGACAGGATGACGTCGGTTTTCTTGCCGGCGGTATCGAGCAAGTGCGCCCGCACTATCCGCAACACCAGTTCGAAACCGGTGCCGATCAGCAGGCCGATCGACAGCACCCACAGGGTCGAGGTGGCCTGGTTCGGCACCACGCGGTCGTAGGTCTGCATCACGAACAGCGGCACCATCAAGCCCAGCAGGTTGATCAGGAAACTCGCCAGAATTGCGTCGCTGTATAGCCATTTCGACAGTTTCAGGGTGTCGCGAAACCAGGCTTGCACCCGCGGTACCAGTGGCGAACGCAGGTCTTCAAGTTCATGCCGAGGACGGGCAAACAAGGCCTGTCCGGCGTAATGTTCCTCTAGCTCTTCAGGGCTGATCCATTGTTCTCCGCCGTCAGCTTCGCTGGGCAGAATAAGCACCCGACCGTCCTCAGCATAACGACGCAGGACGGCCGTGCGGCCATTGTTGAGCAACAGCATCACGGGCAGGTTGAGCGGGGAGATGTCTTTGAGGTCGCGGCGCAGCAAGCGTGCCTGTAAACCGGCGCGGGCCGCAGCGCGCGGCAGCAGGTCCAGGCTCAGGCGTTGGTGTGCCATTGGCAACCCGGCACTGAGGCTGGCACGACTGACCGTCGCACCGTGGAGTTTGCAGAGGATCAACAGACCGTCCAAAAGCGGGTCATCGAAACTCAGGCGCGGATCGACACCAGTATTGCCGGGTTCCATGCTGGTCAAATTGATCGCTCCGGTTGCACTACAACAATTGGCATCGACACGCTGAACTGCAGGAGCTATCGAAGGCTCGGGCCGCGGTCGATCGATCTTGTGAATAGACAAGATCAAAAGATCGCTGCCTTCGGCAGCGCCTACAAGTTACTTCAGTTCAGGCAAACGGGCTTCGCTCTTCACTTCGGTCTGGGCAACGGCGTCGGCAGGCAACACTACGTGCTGTTTGCTGAGCAACTGGCCCATGTTCGCCAGCACGCGGTACATCGAGAACTCCTCGGTGTAGCGCACTTCTGTGTAGCGACGGTTGGCGTTGTAGAGCTCGTTTTCACTGTCGAGCAAGTCGAGCAAGGTGCGTTGGCCGAGGCCGAACTGATCCTGGTAAGCCATGCGTACGCGCTTACTGGTGTCGGCGTATTCGCGGGCGGTCGGGGTTTGTTTCTTGGCATTGACCATGGCGTTCCAGGCCAGGTGAATGTTTTCGTTGAGCTGGCGCAGGGCGTTGTTACGGATGTCCATCGCCTGATTGATCTTGTGCGCGTCGGAGGCCAGGCGAGCCTTGTCGCTGCCACCACGGAACAGGTTGTAGTTCATCACCACGCCGACACGCCATTCGTTGTCATGGCCTTCATCGCCCTGAATGTTGTTGTTCGCACCCACCGCAGCCTCGGCATCGAAGCGTGGGTAGAACGGCGACTTGGCGACTTCGTACTGACTCTCGGCCGATTGCACGTCGGCCTGGGCGGATTTCAGGTAAGGGTTGTTTTCCATCATGCTTTGCTGGGCATCCGACAGGCCTGCGGGTAATTCGCCACGGATCGATGGCGGGGTTTCCAGCTCATCGGGCAAGCGCCCTACAACGGCGTAGAAGTTCGACTCGGCATCGGCCAGATCGACTTCGGCGGTGTCGAGGTTGTTTTCCGCCAGTGCCCGGCGAGCAGTGGACTGGTCGGCGTCGGCGGTACTGCCAATGCCGCGCTGGGTGCGCAGGCCGATCTGGTCGTTGACCCGCAAGTGCGCTTGCAGGTTGTTCTTGGCCAGGGTCACCAGTTCACGGCGCTTGAGTACTTCGAGGTAAACCTCGGTGGTGCGCAGCGCCAGATCCTGGGCGGTGCCCTGAGCGTAATAGGCTCGGGAGTTGACCACTCCTTTGGTGCGCTCGACTTCATTAGAGGTGTTGAACCCGTCGAAGAGCATTTGCCGCAGGCGCAGCTCCGACTGGGTGTAGTTGAGGATTTCGGTGTGGTGATCGCCAAATGCCCGGGTACTGGTGTTGTCGCTGTATCCGCGCCCGTACGCAGCATTTAGATCAACCGATGGGTAAAAGCCCCCTTTGGCGACTTTCACGTCTTCATCGGCCGACAGTCGGCTGTCTACCCTCGATGCCAGTTCCGGGTGGGTCGCGATGGTGCTCTGGATCGCATCGGTCAGCGACATCGCATGAGCTTGGGATGAGCAGGCCATCGCCAGAAGAATCGCACTGCAGAGGGGGGTTAGTTGGCGCATGGGTGCATCTCCCTGAATCCTGATGGTACTTATTAGTCGCCAATTATTTGACGACATTTATAGGCAAAACCGTTTCATGCTTGTAACAACAGAGCTAAGAACATTTTCGAGTTTAGCTAAGAAATTTTTTTCATAGCGGTTATTCCAAAAAAAACTTATGCACCTCGCCAAATCCAGCACATTGTTCACACCGGAAGCCCTTGAATTACGAGCTGTAGGGCGCTCGTCGAGGACTTTTAAAAAGTTCCAATCCACTTATCGACATAGGGCAGGGAAGTGCAGGAAGGGAGGGGAGCGAACGATTTTATGGCGACGGTTTTTTGTCACTCTGTTGTTTCAAGATCGTTACGCATCACTCACAGGCAAGTTGTTGCGGAACAGGGATGCGATGCCATTGATTGCATAGGATTTTTCCCGAACCGAAAACATTGCGGTGAGTGAAATGGCAGGTCGAGATTGTCGCCGGGGCTATGACGTACGTCATGTAACTGGCACCCGGCAGACAATCCGGCAGGCTACCCGCTCGAGCCACTAGCACGTTCTTCGCTCAAACCAAGGTGCCGACAGCGGTTGGCAGCGGAGGAAGTACACATGGCTACGCAAATCGGCACCGTCAGTCAGGTTATCGGTCAAGTTTTCGTGCAGTCGAGCGACGGCACGCGCCGCGCTGTGGTCGAGGGCGATCGTTTGTTTGCCGGAGAACAATTGTCCACGGGCGCGGAAGGCGCGGTGGCGGTCCGTCTGCAAAATGGCCAGGAGCTGACGCTCGGGCGCGACAGCAGTCAGCAACTGACGACTCAGATGCTCGAGAAGCAGATCCCCCATGTCGAAACCGCTGAAGCAGCGACGCCGAGCCAGTCACAGCTGAGCGATGTTGAACAGCTGCAAAAAGCAATCGCGGCCGGCGATGACCCGACCCAAACCGCTGAAGCCACCGCTGCCGGTCCAACGACTACGACTGCAACGGGTGGTGCGCCGGGTGGCGGTCACAGTTTTGTCATGCTCGAAGAAGTGGGTGGACGGGTCGATCCCACCATCGGTTTCCCCACTGCCGGTTTCAACGGCATTCCAGAATTCCCCGAAGAGCGTCTGAACGCTGCTCCGGAAGAAGTTGTGCCTGCCGATGCGCCAGTGATCGTGCCACCTAATAATCCGGTCACCCTCGATGGTCTATCGGTGACGGGCGGCGAGTTGACTGTCAACGAAGCCAATCTGGCCGACGGTTCCGCCGGGAACGCCGGTGCGTTGACGCAAAACGGCACGTTCACTGTTTCGGCACCCGATGGCTTGAGCAGTCTGAGTGTCGGCGGGATCAACGTGGTCAGCGGTGGTGTGGCCTCCGGCTTCCCGCAGTCGATCACCACGCTGCTGGGCAGCACCCTGACAATCACCGGATACAACCCCGCCACGGGCGTGGTCAGTTACAGCTATACCCTCAACGGCAGCGAAACCCATGCGAGCGTTGAGGGCGCCAATAGCGTCGGTGAACAATTCACCGTGGTGGCTGGCGACAGCAACGGGGACAGCGTCACCGGTTCCCTGGACATCAACATCACCGATGACGTGCCCAATGCGGTTAACGATGGCAATGGCACTGCCTCGGAAACCCAGCTGACCCTCAACGGCAACGTGTTGACCAACGACGTGCAAGGCGCCGACCGAATTGCTGTTGGAGAGAATTCCGGCCCGATCACCCCCGGCACGTTTACCGGTACTTACGGCACGTTGGTACTGAACGCCAACGGCACGTACACCTACACCCTCACGACCACGGATGCGGATTTCAAAGCCCTGCACGGTGGTGGCAACGGCACGGAAACTTTCACCTATACGCTGACGGACGCCGATGGCGATACCAGCACCGCGAACCTGGTCCTGCAGATCCAGAACAACGATGACCCGATCACGATTGGTGGGTTAAGCGTCAACGGTGGCGAGCTCACCGTCTTCGAGAAAAACCTCAGCGACGGCAGTGATGCGAACAACTCGGCACTGACCCAGAGCGGCACCTTCACCATCACCGCGCCGGACGGCGTGCAAACCCTGACCTTTGGCGGTATCGCCGTGGTTACTGATGGCGTGGCTGCTGGTTTTCCACAATCGGTTGCTACACCGTTGGGCAGTATATTGACCGTCACCGGGTTCGATGCCACGACAGGCGTCGTCAGTTACAGCTACACCTTGGTCGATAACGAAACGCACCCTGATGCGGGTGGCGCCAACTCACTGGGTGAGCAGTTTGCTGTCACGGTGGTCGATGACAATGGCACCACGGCCAATGCCACGTTCGACGTCAGCATCATCGACGACCTGCCGCAAGGCGTGAATGACTCCAACGCCGGCACTGCCTCGGAAACTCTGCTGACCCTCAATGGCAATGTATTAACCAATGATGTGCAAGGCGCTGACCGCGTATCGATTGGCGAAAATACCGGCCCGATCACTGCCGGTGTTTTCATCGGTACTTACGGCACGTTGGTACTGAACGCCAACGGCACGTATAGCTACTCCCTGGACACCACGGATGCCGACTTCAAAGCCCTGACCGGCGGAGGCAACGGCACCGAAACCTTCACCTACACCATCACCGATGCAGACGGCGATACCAGCACTGCAAACCTGGTGCTGCAGATCCACAACAATGACGATGGGGTGACCATCGATGGCCTCAACGTCAACGGTGGTGAACTCAGCGTCTACGAGAAGAACCTCAGCGATGGCAGCGATGCGAACAACACAGCTCTGACCCAGAGCGGCACGTTCACCATTACCGCGTTGGACGGTGTGCAAACCCTCACCGTGGGCGGGATTGCCGTGGTTACCAACGGCGCAAGCGCAGGCTTTCCGCAATCGGTCACCACGCCGTTGGGCAGTACACTGACCATCACCGGATTCGATGCCACGACAGGCGTCGTCAGCTACAGCTACACCCTGGTCGATAACGAAACGCACCCTAATGCTGATGGCGCCAACTCACTGCCCGAGCAGTTTGCGGTCACGGTGGTCGATGACAATGGCACCACTGCCAATGCCACACTCGACGTCAACATCATTGATGACTTGCCGCAAGGCGTGGACGACACCAACGCTGGCACGGCCTCGGAAACCAATCTGACGCTGAGCGGCAATGTTCTCGGTAACGATGTGCAGGGCGCCGACCGCGTCCCGGTTGGTGAAAGTGCCGGCCCGATCACTGCCGGTAACTTCACCGGCACTTACGGCACGTTGGCCCTGAACGCCAACGGTACGTACACCTACACCCTCACGACCACGGATGCGGATTTCAAAGCGCTGCATGGCGGTGGCAACGGCACCGAAACCTTCACCTACACCATCACCGATGCGGACGGCGATACCAGCACTGCGAACCTGGTGCTGCAGATCCACAACAATGACGATGGGGTGACCATCGATGGACTCAACGTCAACGGTGGTGAGCTGACTGTCTACGAGAAAAACCTCTTCGACGGCAGCGATGCGGACAACACAGCACTGACCCAGAGCGGCACCTTCACCATCACCGCGCTGGACGGCGTGCAAACCCTTACCGTGGGCGGTATCGCGGTCGTCAGCAACGGCGTGGCGGCTGGTTTCCCGCAATCTACCGGCACCCCGCTGGGCAGCACGCTGACCATCACCGGGTTCAACGCCACAACCGGTGTTGTCAGTTACAGCTACACCCTGGTCGATAACGAAGCGCACCCTAATGCGAGTGGCGCCAACTCACTGCCTGAGCAGTTTGCGGTCACGGTGGTCGATGACAATGGCACCACGGCCAATGCCACACTCGACGTCAACATCATTGATGACTTGCCGCAAGGCGTGGACGACACCAACGCTGGCACGGCCTCGGAAACCAATCTGACGCTGAGCGGCAATGTTCTCGGTAACGATGTGCAGGGCGCCGACCGCATCCCGGTTGGTGAACCGGCCGGCCCGATTACTGGCGGTAACTTCACCGGCACTTACGGCACGTTGGCCCTGAACGCCAACGGTACGTATACCTACACCCTTACGACCACGGATGCGGATTTCAAAGCGCTGCATGGCGGTGGCAACGGCACCGAAACCTTCACCTACACCATCACCGATGCGGACGGCGATACCAGCACTGCAAACCTGGTGCTGCAGATCCACAACAATGACGATGGAGTGACCATCGATGGCCTCAACGTCAACGGTGGTGAGCTGACTGTCTACGAGAAAAACCTCTTCGACGGCAGCGATGCGAGCAACACAGCACTGACCCAGAGCGGCACCTTCACCATCACCGCGCTGGACGGCGTGCAAACCCTCACCGTGGGCGGTATCGCCGTCGTCAGCAACGGCGTGGCGGTTGGTTTTCCGCAATCTATCGGCACACCG
>NZ_FYDY01000008.1:0-101390 GCF_900187435.1 Pseudomonas sp. Irchel s3b5 | reverse complement strand
CAACACAGCACTGACCCAGAGCGGCACCTTCACCATCACCGCGCTGGACGGCGTGCAAACCCTCACCGTGGGCGGTATCGCCGTCGTCAGCAACGGCGTGGCGGTTGGTTTTCCGCAATCTATCGGCACACCGCTGGGCAGCACGCTGACCATCACCGGGTTCAACGCCACAACCGGTGTCGTCAGTTACAGCTACACCCTGGTCGATAACGAAGCGCACCCTAATGCGAGTGGCGCCAACTCACTGCCTGAGCAGTTCGCTGTCACGGTGGTCGATGACAACGGCAGCACCGCTAATGCCACACTCGACGTCAACATCATCGATGACTTGCCGACCGCCAAATTGGACACCAGCTCGGTGGTGGAGGGCGGTACGGTCAACATCAGTGTGTTGGGCAACGATGTCTTCGGGGCGGATGGCGCGGCGGTAAGCGGTGCGGTGGTCGGCGTACGCGCTGGCAGCAACATCGCGACTTCAGCCATCGGCGGCCTCAACAGCAACATCATCGGCAACTACGGCTACCTGACGCTGGATGCGGCGGGCAACGCGATCTATCACAGCAACCCGAACACGGTGGGCCCGGCGGGTGCCACTGACACGTTCACCTACACCATCCGCGACAGCGATGGCGACGAAAGCACCACGACCATCACCATCAGCGTTGCCGACGGCAACCTCATCGCCAGTGTGGATCGGGATGTAACGGTCTACGAAAAAGCCCTCGACCTGAGCCAGGGCGGCCTGGATCTGGCCCCTGGTACGGTCACCGGCAGCGACCCGACGCACACCGGCGAAACCGCCACCGGCACGTTGGTCGGTTCGGTCTCCGGTGGCAACGGTGCGCTCACCTACAGCCTGGTCGGCAACGCCACCGGTTTGTACGGACAGATCGAAATCCACGCCGATGGCACTTACACCTACACCCTGACCTCGGCGCCAAAAACCACGCCGAATATCAACGACGGAGTGACCACCCTTACCCCGAACGAGACCTTCACCTACAAAGCCACCGATGCGCTGGGTAACAGCACCACCAGCACCATCGTCATCAGTGTTGTCGATGACATACCCAAAGCGGTGGCGTCGGAGCGTTCGGTGTCGGCGATGGAAATCGATTCGAACCTGCTGATCGTGCTCGACGTCTCGGGCAGTATGGGCGATGCCTCCGGCGTACCGGGTCTGACGCGACTGGCATTGGCCAAGAATGCGATCAGTGCTTTGCTGGACAAGTACGATGCCCTTGGCGACGTCAAGGTGCACCTGGTCACCTTCAGCAGCGGCGCCAACGACAGCTCGGGCGTATGGGTTGATATAGCGACGGCCAAGTCCTTGCTTGCCAGCCTCACATCGGGCGGCACCACCAACTACGACGCCGCCGTAGCCATGTTGAAAACCGCGTTCGTCACCACGGGCAAACTCACCGGGGCGCAGAATATCGGCTATTTCTTCTCGGACGGTAAACCTACCGATGGCCAGGAAATTGGCACCGCAGATGAGGCCTCGTTGAAAGCGTTCTTCGAGGCCAACGACATCAAGAACTACGCGATCGGCCTTGGCAGCGGTGTGAGCAATGCCAACCTCGATCCTTTGTCCTACGACGGCATCAGCAATACCAACACCAACGCGGTGGTGGTCACCGATCTCAACCAGCTCGACTCGGTGCTCACCGGCACCGTGCAGGGTGCGCCGGTTACCGGTTCCCTGCTGGGCGTGGGTGGCACATTCGGCGCCGATGGCGGTTTCATCAAGTCCATCGTCGTGGACGGCACCACTTACACCTATGATCCAAAAGCACTCGGCGGCCAGGGTTCGCTGACCCCAAGCGGCGGCACCAACGCTGGCACCTTCAACACCGCGAATAACACCCTGAGCATCGCCACCAGCAAAAACGGCATCTTGGTGGTCAACCTCGACACCGGCGACTACATCTATACGTCGCAGAAAATCACCACCGTGGTGGTCACCGAGAACATCGGTTTCACCGTCAGCGACAACGACGGCGACCTGGCCAGCTCGACGCTGACGGTCAAGGTCATTCCGAATACGGCGCCGGTGGCGGGAGCTGATCACATCATCACCAACGTGTTCTCGGAAAACATCGTGGTGCCGGGCGAACTGCTACTAGGCAATGACATCGACGCGAACGGCGATGCGCTCAGCGCTACGCCAACCACATTCAAGACGGGTTGGAAGCTCACCGGCTCCGGTGCGATCAATTTCGACGGCGAGAACGATATCGTCGCCAATCAGAGCCTGGCCAACGTACGCAGCTCGTTTCTCACTAAAACCGGGACCATGACGGCTTTACTGGTGATCAGCGGCTATCTTGGGGCGGTGACCAACGACAATGCCAACGATGTAGACCTGATTACCGTCAAACTGAATCAGGGTGAGACCCTTAACCTGAATCATGATTTGGCGGCTGGTCGAATTAAAATGGAGTACTCGCTCAACGACGGCGCGTTCACAGCTATCAACGATGGCGGTGACATCATTGCTGGCGTTGACGGCACGTATCAGATCCGCGTGACCAACATCACGAACTCCTCCGGTAGCCAAAACACTCGAGATCGGGCGGAGGACTATAACCTCACCATGACGCTCAGCTACAACGGATCGCATGAGGTCATCCCGGACTTCGATGGCACCTACACCGCCAACGATAACCACGGCGGCAGCGGCACGGGCAACGTGACCATCAGCTACCAGGCCGGTCACACCCTCACCGGTACAACAGGCGACGACGTGCTGGTTGCCGGCGACGGCAACAACCTCCTCAATGCTGGCGACGGCAACGACGTGCTCACCGCAGGCTCAGGCAACAACGAAATGCATGGCGGCGCAGGCGATGACTTGCTCTACAGCGGTCCAGGCGCTGATGTGCTCGACGGCGGCACCGGCATCGATACCGCGAGCTACGCCCACGCCACGGCCGGGGTCACCGTTAATCTGGGCACCCTTGTCGGGCAAAACACGTTTGGCGCCGGGACGGATACCCTGACCAGCATCGAAAACCTCATCGGTTCGAACTTCAACGACAACCTGACCGGCGATAACAACAGCAACGTCATCACCGGAGGCCTGGGTAACGACGTGCTCAAAGGCGAGGGCGGCGACGACCTCTTGATAGGCGGTATGGGCAACAACACTCTCTCCGGGGGCGCAGGCACCGACACCTTCCAATGGCTCAACGGCAATAGCGGTCACGACCTCATCACCGACTTTACCCCCGGCACCGACAAGCTCGACCTGTCGCAACTGCTGCAAGGTGAAAACAGCACCACGGCGTCGCTCGACGACTACTTGCACTTCACCGTCACCGGCAGCGGTGCTTCACTCCTCACCAGCATCAACGTCAGTGCCACGGCCGGTGCGATACCGAACCAGACCATCGACCTGGCGGGCGTGGACCTTGCCGACCACTACGGCGTAACACCGGGGGCCGGAGGACTGGTAGGGGGGGCAGACACGGCGACCATCATCAACGGCATGCTCAACGACCATACCTTGAAGGTGGATACCGTGTGACCTGAGGACCTGGGGGAGCGAGCCTGCTCGCGATGGCGTGGATCATTCAACATGGATTTTGAATGTGAAACCGCTATCGCGCGCAGGCTCGTTTCTTTATGGATTCAGCTCATCTCAAGGCCCAGTTCCTCGGGCTTACATCGGCTCCGGTGGCCCGATCAATCGTCCCATGGCACCGAACACGCCCAACTCCTTGATCACCGCCAACTCCCCACGCGTCTCGACCATCTCCGCAATCAGCGGCAAATCAATGCTGTTGGTCGCGCGAAAAATGGCGTCGATGAACAGGCGTTTATCCGGTTGCTCATCGATGCTGCGGATATAGGCGCCGTCGATTTTCAGATAGGCCAACCCCAACTGGGTGAGGTTGCCGATCTGGCTGAAGCGCCCACCAAAGTGCTGCAGGCCGATGCGATAACCGGTGTTGAGCAGGCTGATGTTCAAACGATGCAGCTCCTCGGGAGACGGTAGCTGGCGCTCGTCGATTTCCAGGGTCAGCAGCGGTGCGAGTTCGGGAAGGGAGTCGAGCAGATCGAGGATTTCCCTCAACTGTGTCTGATCACTCAAGGTGCTCCCGGACAGGCTCAATGCCAAAGGCCAGCGATTAACCACCAGGTAATCCAGCGTGGCTTCCAGCATCGCCATGTCGAACCTTGCCGACCATCCGAACCGTTCGATCCACGGCAAAAAATGCCCGGCGGCAATCGCCTCGCCTTGTGGATCGAGCAACCGTGCCAGCACTTTGTGATGCAGTACCAGGCTGGTGTCAGCGCATTGCACGACCGGCTGGAAATACAGCTTCAATTTGCCCTCGTTCAGCGCCTCGTCGATCCAGGTCCGCCAGTCGTGTTGAGTGTGATTGACGGTCGTGTCGTGGTGACTCAGATGTATCCATGGGCGTTCGGGGTGCTGCCGTGCTTCGGTCAATGCCTGATCAAGCCGCAGCCATACATCACTCGCCGGCTCGCCGGGTCGGTAGGTGACGATGCCCAAATGAGCAACAGGCGTGCAGTCGCTGGAACCGGTCAAGCGCAGGTTTTCCAGGGTCGCGCTGACTTCCGTGGCCAGGCGTGCAGCCTCTTCGTTGTTCAGGCCGGGAGTCAGCAGGCTGAATTCACCGCCGCGATTACGCGCTGCCAGCCAGGTCCGCCGTTCCGGTAACTGGGTCAGGCGAGTGAGCAACTCAGCGACGGTGCCGATCAATGCATCGGTACGCTGACCGCCCAGGCGTTGATTGAGGCCGGCCAGGTTGTTGATCTGCAACATCAACAAGTGTCCGTCGCGGCTTTGTTCGCCGACCCGCAAATGATCGCCCAGTTGTTCGTCCAGCAAGCGGCGGTTGGCCAGCCCGGTCAGGTTATCCAGATACGCTTCAGCCTGAAGTTTTTCACTGCGCGCCGCCTCTTCGGCGAACAGGGCCTTGAGCTTTTCGACCATCTGGTTCATGGCCAGCACGACCCGTTTCAGTTCCGGTGTGCGCGGCAGTTTCGGCAGGCTGAGGAATTCGCGTTTGCTGATGGCTTCGGCCTGCCGGACCATATTGTCGAGTGGCCGAAGCTGTCGCCGCAGCAACCATGCGCCAAACACGGCGCTGAGCAGGCCGCACAGCAGCAACCAAATCAGGCTGCCAAGGGTGCTGTCCCAGAGCTTGGCCAGGGCAAACTGCGGATTGCTCAGCACTTCGACCCGCGCCACTTGCTCCCAGCCGCGCATGATCAGCGCATCGCCACCTTCGGGGCGCAGATGGACCAAGCGGACGAACCAGCGCGGCACACCGTCGATTTTCGTGGAGGTGCTGCGTTCCAGCATCGTCTGGTCATCCTTGATGTCAACGATGCGGATGGTACTGAAGTAACCGCTGTCAAAAATGGAACTGACCATCAGCTCCACCATCGCCGGGTCATCGATTTGCGTCGTCAGGGACAATCCCAGGGCAGTGGCTGCATCCTGGGCATGGGCGCGCAATTGGCTGAGCGTCTGCTCGCGCGAGCTTTCCAGGCTGACGAAAAAACTGCCGCTGAACGCCACCAGCAAGAACAGGCAGATGGCCAGAAACAACTGTTTGCGCAATGTCATGAAATGGCTCCTTGCTGTCGCGCCTAACCGTCGCCGACATCGAACCCTTCGGCCTGCATCTTTTTCAGCACATCCTGCCAGCGCGACAGTTTTTTCGAATCGCTGCTGCGCTGGCCACCGTTCTTGCCAGGCAGGTACAAGCCTTCAGCATTGAAGGCGTACACCGGCAACAGGTCTTTACGTTGGGAGGCAGGGCGGATGTCGCCGATCAGGTTGTCCAGCACCAGCGGTTCGGCCGTGGGGCTGCTGTAATAGGTCAGCACCATGTGTGCCTGGTTCTGATTCAAGGCCTTGACGTAGGTGATGCGCAGTTTTTCGCTGGGCACGCCGAGTTGGCGCAGGCTGAAATACTTGGCCAGGGCATAGTCTTCGCAGTCGGCGGCGCCCTTGTTCAAGGCTTCGACCGGCGTGGCCCAGTAGTCGGTCTGTTTCCAGATGCGTGTGTCGTCCTGAAAATTCAGTTGCCCGTTGAAGAACCGATTGACCGCCGTGAGTTGCTCGCGCTCAGGTGCGCCGCGTTCACCTTGCAGCATTTGGCTCCAGGCTTCGATCCGCCCTCGCGCCGGGCCAAGGGGACCGTAGCGTTTTTCGGCTGATTGCAGGATTTGGGTGAAGTTCCAGTCGGCCTGGACGGCGTTGAGGGCGGCCAGCAGTAATAAACTGGCCAGCAGCCATCCACCGAACCGGAGTCGGAGCGCTGGCCATCCTGGACTACGCGGACCGCGGGGCATGTCGGGCTGCTCGAATGCAGATTGGTGAAGTCTAGGTGGTGTTTGTTACTAGTGCTCGGTTGAGTGATGGCGGCCTGACAGTCAACATCGATGTTGGATGTACTGGCCTCATCGCGAGCAAGCTTGCTCCTACAGGTTTTGTGTCGTTCGAATAGTTTGCGGTCGACGCAAAAACTGTAGGAGCTGGCTTGCCGGCGATGGCGGCCTGTCGGTCAGCATCGATGTTGGATGCACTGGCCTCATCGCGAGCAAGCTTGCTCCTAGAGGTTTGGTGCCAGTCGAGTAATTTGTGTGCCACACAAAAAACTGTAGGAGCTGGCTTGCCAGCGATGGCGGCCTGTCGGTCAGCATCGATGTTGGATGCACTGGCCTCATCGCGAGCAAGCTTGCTCCTACAGGTTTTGTGTCGTTCGAATAGTTTGCGGTCGACGCAAAAAACTGTAGGAGCTGGCTTGCCAGCGATGGCGGCCTGTCGGTCAGCATCGATGTTGGATGCACTGGCCTCATCGCGAGCAAGCTTGCTCCTACAGGTTTGGTGCCAGTCGAGTAATTTGTGTGCCACGCCAAAAACTGTAGGAGCTGGCTTGCCGGCGATGGCGGCCTGCCAGTCGACCTGATTTCGCGGATGTATCACTCCGTAGGAACTGCCGAAGGCTGCGATCTTTTGATCTTGCCTGTAAAAAACAGAGTCAAAAGATCGCAGCCTCGTTGCACTCGACAGCTCCTACAGGGGAACACAGACGCATCAGAACCAGGCCGGTAGGCCGCCGCGGGCACGGAACGTCAACGCGCTTTGGTTGCTCCGGCTTTTCGAAAGTGACCCGCCGTAAGGGCGGAGCCAATAGCGGCCGTGACCGCAGCAACGGATATGTACTCCGACTCAGAATCTCAAGACTTGCGCAGAGTTTTCTGCCGCAGAATATAAATCGTCACCAACACCGCACTGGTCAGCATGAACCCCCGCGCCCAAGGCAACGGCACCAGATAGCAGGAAAACAGAATGCTGGCCCACATCAGGCCGATGGCATACACCTTGCCCTTGAGCGGTATGCCATTGCCATCGAGGTAGTCGCGAATCCACGGCCCGAGCCGCGGATGTTCCACCAGCCATTGATAGAAACGCGGCGAGCTGCGGGCGAAACAGGCGGCCGCCAGCAAGAGGAAAGGTGTGGTGGGCAGTACCGGCAGGAAAATTCCGATGACCCCCAACGCTACGCTCAACCAGCCGATGGCCAGCAGCACGTAGCGCAACATCAGGGGGCGGTTGCCTATGGGGTTGTCCATAGGCAGGACCTTAGTGGTGACGTGGTTTCAGAATTGCCGGTTTTTCGTCGGGTGCGTTGCACAGCAGGTACAGCGCAGTCAGGGCTTCCGGGATCTGCACGATCATGTCGTCCATCAGGTTGGCATCCTTGGCGATGTCTTCGAATTCTGGCTGTTCGTCGAACAGGCCCGAACCGACCATGATCGGCAGCAGCATTTCGCTGACTTCCTCTTCAGCGCTTTCGAACCAGGCCGCTTCGCGCAGGAACACACCTTCCATGAAGCCGATGCACCAGCCGCGCAGGTCGGAATCATCCGGGTCGTCGCCCAGGTCCAGATCGCATGGCAACTCGAACTCTTCATCGGAGGCCAGTTGACGAGCGATGTGCGCTTTGAGACCGATCAGGGTGGCTTCGATTTCTTCGCGCTGGGCTTCGCTGCTGTAATGCGGCTCTTCGGCGAAGAGGGCATCGATCCATTCGCGATCGGGAACGACCTCGGAACAGATCGACAGCGCGGTGAGGTAGCCGTGGGCGGCCACGTAGTCCAGCGCCTCGTCATGCAGTTCGTCGGCGTCGAGGAAGACTTGCAGGCGGGTTAGTTGCTCAGCGAAGGACATTAAAGGACTACCTTGGGGAATGTTCGATGCGGGAATTCTAGGCCTTCTTGAGCGCTTGGGCCAGCCGCACGGCATATTTGCCTCCCTATTAATGTAGGAGCTACCGAAGGCTGCGATCGTTTGATCTTGAAAAACAAAATCAAAAGATCGCAACCTTCGGCAGCGCCTACCGGATCAGATTTGACTTATCAGCGGTGCCCTTCGCCGGACAGCGCTCGGGTATACTCGCGCGTTTTGTGATGCCCTGCGGGTCTCACGGCTGAAATGTGAAGCGTCATGCAATGCACCCTTACGATTTGTCGGTGCAGCATCGCGTGTTCTGAACCAGCCTTGCAGGGATGTTTCGGTGATTTTTGGAGTTTTTATGCTCGAACAGGCTCAACGCGTCCTCAAGGACATCTTCGGCTACGACAGTTTCCGTGGTCGCCAGGGTGCAATCATTGAGCGCGTGGCCAACGGCGGCGATGCCCTGGTCCTGATGCCTACCGGCGGCGGCAAATCCCTGTGCTTCCAGGTTCCGGCGCTGCTGCGCGACGGCCTGGCGGTGGTGGTGTCGCCACTGATCGCGTTGATGGACGACCAGGTTGCCACCCTCGAAGAACTGGGTGTGGCCGCTGCGGCGTTGAACTCCACGCTCAGCGCCGAGCAGCAGCGCGACCTCGCGGCCCGCATCAAGCGCGGAGAGGTGAAAATGCTCTACCTCGCCCCCGAACGCCTGGTCCAGCCGCGCATGTTGTCGTTCCTGCAAGGGCTGAACATTGCCTTGTTCGCCATCGACGAAGCCCACTGCGTATCGCAATGGGGCCACGACTTCCGCCCGGAATACCTGCAATTGGGCCAGTTGGCGGAAATTTTCCCCGATGTGCCGCGCATCGCCCTGACCGCCACTGCCGACAAGCGCACCCGCGAAGAAATCGTCACTCGCCTGCATTTGCAGAATGCCGAGCGCTTTCTGTCGAGCTTCGACCGACCTAACATCTTCTATCGCATCGTGCCCAAGGAACAGCCGCGCAAGCAGTTGCTGGCGTTCCTCGCCGAGCGGCGCAGCGATGCGGGCATCGTCTACTGCCTGTCGCGCAAGAAAGTCGAGGAAGTCGCGGCGTTTCTCAGCGAGCAAGGCTTTCCCGCATTGCCGTATCACGCCGGTCTGCCGAACGATCTGCGCGCCTTTAACCAGAAGCGCTTCCTCAACGAGGAAGGCCTGATCATGGTCGCCACCGTCGCATTCGGCATGGGCATCGATAAACCGAACGTGCGGTTTGTCGCTCACCTTGATTTGCCGAAATCCCTTGAAGCCTATTACCAGGAAACCGGTCGCGGCGGTCGTGATGGCCTGCCGGCGGATGCGTGGATGGCCTACGGCCTGCAAGACGTGGTGATGCTCAAACAGATGTTGCAGAACTCCGAAGGTGACGAGCGTCACAAACGCCTGGAGCAACACAAGCTCGATGCGATGCTGTCGCTATGCGAGGAAACCCGTTGCCGTCGCCAGACCCTGTTGGCCTACTTCGACGAAGACATGCCCGAGCCGTGCGGCCATTGCGACAACTGTGTCGACGGCGTGCAGACCTGGGACGCCACCGAACCGGCGCGTCAGGCGCTCTCGGCGATTTACCGAACCGGCCAGCGCTATGGCGTCGGGCATCTGGTGGATGTGTTGTTGGGCAATGACAACGAAAAGGTCCGCAGTTTCGGCCATCAGCACCTGTCGGTGTTCGGGGTCGGCAAGGCGCGGGCCGAGGGCGAATGGCGCTCGCTGTTCCGGCAGTTGGTGGCTCGCGGGCTGGCCGATGTCGACCATGAAGGGTATGGCGGTCTGCGCTTGAGCGATTCGTGCCGGCCGCTGCTCAAGGGGGAAGTGACCCTGGAGCTGCGCCGCGACCTCAAGGCACAAACCACAGCCAAGAGCAGCAAGAGCCAGGCGAGTCAGCTGGTCCGTGGTGAAGAGCGCGAACAATGGGAAGCCTTGCGCGCCTTGCGTCGCAAACTCGCCGAAGAACATGGCGTGCCACCGTACGTCATCTTCCCCGACTCGACCCTGCTGGAAATGCTGCGCAGCCAACCGACTTCGCTGGCACAAATGGCCACGGTCAGCGGCGTCGGCGCACGCAAGCTGGAACGCTATGGCGAGGCCTTCCTCGAAGTGCTCGGCGGTCAGGTCGAGGCACCGAAGGTGGTGGCCGATGTGCGTCACGAGCTGATCACACTGGCTCGCGCCGGCATGACGCCGGTGCAGATCGCCGGTCAGTTGCAGTGCTCGGAAAAGAACGTCTACACCATGCTGGCCGAAGCGATCGGCAAGCAGCAGCTGTCGCTCGAACAGGCGCTGGATCTGCCTGAGGATCTGATGGGCGAAGTCCAGGACGCGTTCCTCGACGGCGAAGGCGAGTTGCCGCCGGTTTCCGAGATCTCCGCGCTGTTTGCCGGCAGGGTGCCGGAAGGGGTGTTGTACTGCGTCCGGGCAGCGTTGCAGTCTGAATTCGAGATTTGATTGATCCATGCAGGTGATGTAACGATTCACCAAGGAACAAGCCTTGCTTCATTCCAAGGCTCATGATTAGCTGGCTAATAATTAGTTTTCCTCTATTTCAGTCTAATCATGAGTGTTTTATGCCGTTAACCGAACCGCACCGATTTGGCATGCAACTGGCGCAGATGTCTCGCGGCTGGCGTGCCGAACTGGACCGTCGTCTGGCTGGCCTGGGGCTGTCCCAGGCGCGTTGGCTGGTGCTGCTGCATCTGGCCCGTTTTGAAGACGCGCCGACCCAACGTGAGCTGGCGCAAAGTGTTGGTGTCGAAGGGCCGACCCTGGCCCGGTTGCTTGACAGCCTCGAAGGGCAGGGCCTGGTGCAACGCCAGGCAGTGTTGGAAGACCGTCGGGCGAAAAAAATTGTCCTCTGCGCTCCGGCGCTTCCCCTGATTGAACAAATTGAAACCATTGCCAATCAGCTTCGTCTCGAATTGTTCGAAGGCGTGGACGAGGCGGATCTCAAGGTCTGCATGCGGGTTCACGGGCACATTCTGGCCAATCTGGAAAAATCTTGAGGCATAACAAACCGTCAGGCTTTTGAGCGACAGCGTTGCGCGGACTATAAGAACTACTTGGCAATATCGTGTTCGTACCGGATGTGCGAATACGTGCGGGTCGGTTCTCGTAATCTAAAGGATGCTCATGTTCAAGCGTTGGCGGTTGGTTTTGCGCGGTGGTGGTCGCCTGTTTCTGGTCGGGGCCGCCGTCACTTACTCGGCATTGGCACCTGCGTTGGGCCTGGGTGAAATCACCCTGCATTCGGCGCTGAATCAGCCGTTGCGTGCCGAGATTGCGCTGGTGGATGCCTCAGGGCTTGAAGAGGGCGATTTGTCGGTCAGGCTCGCGACGGAAGATGAGTTCAGCCGCGCCGGGGTTGATCGCGCACCGTTCCTCCATCATCTGACGTTCACCCCGGTCCTGCGCGGCAATCGCAGCCTGATCCAGGTGACCTCCAGCAAACCGGTCAACGAGCCCTTCCTGGACTTCCTCGTGCAACTCGATCAGCCCAATGGTCGATTGGTGCGTGAATACACCGTGCTGATCGATCCGCCAGGCTCACCGGAGATTGTTCCCGCCACGGATGGGCCGGTTTTCAGCCCTTCGTCTTCTGCCTTCCCCCGCGTGGAACCGTCCGTCGTGGCGCCACTGGCGACGAAAAGTCCATCGCTGAAAACCGAGCCTGCATCATTCGTGTCAGAGCCGGAAACGGGCCCCGCTGCCGAGCAACTGGCGGCCAGTGTCCTGCAAAACCGACAGCTGCAAACCACTGTCGATGAACTCACAGCAAAGCTTCAAAGGCAGGACAAGGAGATTGCTGTCCAGCAAAAGCAGTTGGCCGAGCAACAATCGCAATTGTTGGCGCTCAAGAGTCTGCAAGCCGAGCCGGTTCCACTCAACCCCGACGCGCTTGAAGAACCCGGCACGGACTGGCTGCAGGCCGCCAGGTATCCAATGATGGCGGCGTTGCTGGTGTTGGGCTGGTTGGTGCTTCGCCAGCGTCGCCGCGCTCAATCCGAGCCCGAGGGGGCGATGGATGAACCTCGGGGGCAGGAGCCAGTGATGCAATCGACTCCCGTGCATCACGAATCTCCTGCGGATCAGGAGCATCAGCAGCTTACGTATTTCTCCCCGGCCACTGAGACAACGATGGCCGCTGCGGCCCCACCCGAAGATGTGCCCGACGACACCTCTCGGCTAAACCTTGATCAGCTGACCATGGACTCAAGTTGGGAGCTGATCAATCCGTACGCAAATGCCAAACCCGTCACCTTGAGCGAGCACGAAGCAACAATGGAGTGGGTATTGGAGGCCGATCCGCAGCCACGGGATGACCTCAAGCGTTCAGCTCCGGAGCTGCAAGCCGGGCTATCATAGCGGCGTCCTCAGACTTGGAGTTTCGCCCGCCATGACCGCCAGCAAACCGGAAATCATCATCACCTATTGCACCCAATGCCAGTGGCTGTTGCGTGCAGCGTGGCTGGCGCAGGAACTGCTCAGCACGTTCGGTGATGACCTGGGCAAAGTGTCCCTGGTGCCCGGCACGGGCGGGGTCTTTCATGTTTTTTGTAACGATGTACAGATCTGGGAACGCAAGGCGGACGGTGGTTTTCCTGAAGCCAAGGTCCTCAAGCAGCGGGTGCGTGATCAGATCGATCCGGACCGCGACCTCGGGCACAACGACCGTACTCAGTGAGACGAGGCCTGTGCCACAGGTGCTTTCTTGGGAGAACCGCCTGAGAGTCTGCTGGACACCACGATCGCCACGATGATCAAGGCGCCGCCGAGCAGCATGCGCAGGGTCGGATTTTCATCGAACAACAGCCATGCCATGGTGATGCCGTATACCGGCTCCAGGGCAAACACCACGGCGGCGGTGCGCGCCTTGATCACCGCGAGGCTGGCGACAAACAGGCTATGGGCGACACCGGTGCAGAACACGCCGAGCAGACCGATCCACAGCCAGTCGAGGGCGCGCACTTCACTCAACTGCGGTGCGGCGACCGGCAGCAGGCACACGGCGACTACCACGTTCTGACACAGGGCCGCCTGCACGGCCGGGATTCGTCCGGAGCTGGCGCGGTTAGTCAGTGACAGCAGGGCGAACAGCAAACCGGAAGCCACCGCCCACAGCAGGCCGGTGGTGGCGCCGCTGGCCAGGTCAAAATCAGGCGTCACCAGCACCAGGCCGACGCTGACCAGCACCACCAGCAAAATCTCGTTGGCACGGATGCGCTCGCGGAAGATCAGCCCTTCGAGGATCACGGTAAACGCCGGAAAACTGGCAAAACCCAGCGTCGCAATCGCCACGCCCGAGACTTTTACCGCAATGAAGAAACTCACCCAGTGCCCGGCCAGCAACAAACCACTGAGCAACAGGCGGCGCCAATCCACGGCTTCGAGCCTTTGCCAGCGCGTCTGGCTGGCGAACCGGGCAAAAAACGCCAGGGCCAACACGGCGAAGGCGGCACGACCAAAAACGATGACTGCCGGAGAGGCGGCAGCAAGTTTGCCAAACACGCCGGTCAGGCCAAACATCAGTGCGCCGATATGCAGGGCGCCAAGGGCAGTACGGGGAGTCATTGCGATCCTTAACAGTAAAATCATGTAGGCGCTGACGGAGGCTGCGATCTTTTGATCTTGATCTTGAAAAAAACAACGTCAAAAGATCGTAGCCTCCGGCAGCTCCTACATTGAACCGTGCGGCCCCGTGGTGTCTGTCGGCAAACTAGCGTTTTTTGTCGCCAGCCTCGCGCCGCAGTTTGCCGGGCGATGCGCCGAACTCCCGGAGCACCGCTGCCGCAAACGCACTCTGCGAGCTGTAACCGACCCGACAGGCAATCTCGCCAATGGGCAGCGCTGAGGTGCGCAGTAGATCCACGGCGATGTGCAGGCGCCGGCTGCGGATGTAATCCATCGGCGTCTGCCCGCATTCGGTCACGAATCGTGCGTGCAAACGAGCGCTGGAGAGCCCGGCCACGCGGGCCAGGTCGGCCACTTGCAGCGGATAGGCTGCGTAATGATCGATGTGCGCATTCAGCGCGGCATAGGGCAGGCGGCGACCGCCGACGGTTTCGGATCTTGCCTTGTTGAGACTGGCCAGCAGCAAGACTGCGCCCTGTTGCGCAATCAGCGGATCATCGACCGGACTGTTCGCCAGCCACTGGACCAGTTGGCTTTGCCCGGCATCCAGTGCCAACCGGCCGGCATTGTCGAGCAGGCGCCGGCTGGAATCTGCGTGATCCCCCAGCGACTGGGCCACCCACTGTTCGCTGGGCACGTCCAGCACCAGGCAACGGCTGCCATTGGCACTGCCGCACGCGTGATGCGCGCCGGACGGTATCACCACGAAGCTCTGCTGAACCACCTGACTGCCATGGCCGCCGACCTCGAAATCCAGGGCGCCCGACAGCCCGAACACCAGTTGCGCATGTTCGTGGCTGTGAACGATCAGGTCGTGGCTGTACTGGCGTAGCGTGAGGATCGGTCTCATCGCAGGTCTCCCGGATTAGGCGGCCAGTCTACACCGAGTCGGGTTGCAAACGCTGTCACGGGACTGACTTGGCGCTGTCATGGACCATTAACCGGTCCGGCGCAAACTTGCCAAAACTTGCCAGAGGGTTGCCCATGACCAGCGCCGAGCTCGCCAAACCTACCCGTAAGCAACGCGTGCGAACTTTGTGGATTTCCGACGTGCATTTGGGCACCCGGGATTGTCAGGCTGAACACCTGTCGCAGTTTCTCAAGGGCTACCACGCGGACAAGGTTTACCTGGTCGGCGACATCATCGACGGCTGGAAACTGCGCGGTGGCATGTATTGGCCCCAGGCGCATACCAATGTGATCCGCCGCTTGTTGACCATGAGCAAGCGTGGCACCGAGGTGATTTATGTCACCGGCAACCACGACGAATTCCTGCGTCGTTATTCAAAGCTGATTCTGGGTAACATCCAGTTGGTGGATGAAGCCGTGCACGTCACCGCCGATGGCCGGCATCTGCTGGTAATCCATGGCGACCAGTTCGATGTGATCACCCGCTACCACCGCTGGCTGGCATTCCTCGGCGACTCGGCCTACGAATTCACCCTGACCCTCAATCGCTGGCTCAACCATTGGCGTGCGCGTTACGGCTACGGTTATTGGTCGCTGTCGGCGTATCTCAAGCACAAGGTCAAAACCGCGGTCAGCTTTATCAGCGACTTCGAAGAAGCCATCGCCCATGAGTGCGTCAAGCGCGAGCTGCACGGCGTGGTGTGCGGGCACATTCACCATGCCGAGATCCGCAAGGTGGGCGGGGTGGATTACCTCAATTGCGGGGATTGGGTGGAGTCGTGCACGGCGTTGATCGAGCACTGGGATGGCACGATCGAGTTGTATCGGTTGGCGGATGCCCAGGCGCGGGAGGCGCAGTTGAAAGCTTCGAAAGTCGCAGAACTGGCTTGAAAAGATCGCTGCCGCAGGCTGCGATCTTTTGACTTCAGGCTGGCGAATGTTCTTCCATCGCCGCTTTGTAGATCGAGTTCTTCGGCTGCGCAAACAACCGCTCCATCATCGGCTCGAAGAAGCTCAGCGGCAGCGTGTCATACGCCGGATCAAACGCCGCGGCATCGTATTTGGCGCAGAACTCGGCCGTCGCCTGAAACTGCGGATGGTCCTTGAATTGCTCGCGCAGGTGCCGGTCCATGCCCAGGTGATGGAAGAAATAGTAACCCTGGAAAATCCCGTGTTTCTCCACCATCCATAAACACTCGGCGCTGACGAATGGCTTGAGGATCGCCGCCGCAATGTCCGGGTGGTTAAAGGAACCCAGCGTGTCGCCGATATCGTGAAGAAGGGCGCAAACCACGTACTCTTCGTCGCGGCCATCGCGCCAGGCTCGGGTGGCGGTTTGCAGGGAGTGTGTGAGGCGATCCACCGGGAACCCGCCAAAGTCACCCTCCAGCAACTTCAGGTGCGCCACAATCCGGGTCGGCAATTGTCGGGCGTAGGCACTGAAATCTGCGGCGATGATCGCCCAGTCTTCTTCGGTACCATCCTTCATGTGGGTGAAGCGGGCATTGGCATTCATCGGCAGGTCTCTTTTGACGGCGTGTGACTAGAACGGAACGCGCCCCAGAATCATGTCCCGGTACATGACGAAGTCACCGAGCAGGCTATAAAAGGGATGTTGAAACGTCGCAGGACGATTCTTTTCGAAGAAGAAGTGCCCGACCCAGGCGAAGCTGTAACCCGCCAGGGGCAGGGCCCACAACAGCATCCAGGCACCACGACCGATGGTCAGCGCGAGAATGAAAATGACCAGGGTTGTGCCGATAAAATGCAATCGTCGGCAGGTACTGTCACTGTGTTCGCTGAGGTAGTACGGGTAGAACTCAGCGAAGCTGTTGAAGCGCTTGATGTTTTCCACGACTGCGATCTCTGTGGTTGTTGTTTCTGATGACAACTTGTTCTGTGGGTAGCTTATTTGAGTCTAGAGTGATCAGTGGCATCAGCCAGTGACAATAGGCGCCACTTTACTATCCTTCGACAATCAGCCGCCTCGAGACGGCTCACCAAGACAGAAAACGCCATGAGCGAACGAACGACCTCTGCAAGCTGGGCGATGGGGATTGTCAAAGCGCTGGAGATGGACGGCCTGGATTGCCGGGTTCTGTTCAAGCAGCTGGGGCTCGACTATGCGGCACTGGATGATCCGGATGCGCGCTTCCCGCAGGATTCCATGACACGGCTGTGGCAACGCGCGGTCGAGCTATCTGGCAACCCGGCCATTGGCCTGAACATGGGCAAAGTGGTGCGGCCTGCGCAGTTTCACGTGGCGGGCTACGCCTTGATGTCCAGCCAGACCCTGGCCGAAGGCTTCCAGCGCCTGGTGCGGTTTCAGCGCATCATCGCCGAAAGTGCCGACCTGAGTTTCAAGCTGCTGGACGAAGGTTACGCGCTGATTCTGACGGTGCACGGCGATCATCTTCCGCCGACCCGACAAAGCGCCGAAGCTTCGCTGGCCTGTGCGCTGGCCCTGTGCGGCTGGCTGACCGGGCGGACGTTGCAACCACGCAAAGTGCTGGTTCAGGGCGATCAGCCGGTCGACCTGGAACCGTACAAGCAAGCCTTCCATGCGCCGCTGGTGTTCAGTGCGCCTTACGATGCGCTGATCTTCGAACGCTCGGACATGGAAGCGCCGCTACCGACGGCCAACGAGGCCATGGCGTTGCTGCATGATCGTTTTGCCGGTGAATACCTGGCGCGCTTTTCGGAAAGCCGCGTGACCCACAAGGCGCGGCAGGTGTTGTGTCGTCTGTTGCCTCAAGGGGAACCCAAGCGCGACACCGTGGCGCAGACGCTGCATTTGTCCCAGCGAACCTTGCAGCGTCGCTTGCAGGAAGAGGGCACGAGTTTCCAGGTGTTGCTCGACGATACCCGACGCGAATTGGCCGAGCAGTATCTGGCGCAACCGAACATGACCTTGCTGGAAATTGCCTATCTGCTGGGGTTCGCCGATCCGAGCAACTTCTTCCGCGCCTTCCGCCGCTGGTTCGATGCCACACCCGGCGAGTACCGGATGCGGCTATTGCAAGCGCCTGCGGCGATCAATGACGCCAAAATGCCGGAATACACAGCACAAACACAGTAATGATTTCCAGTCGGCCCAGCAGCATGCCGGCCGACAGAATCCACTTGGCGGCGTCCGGCAGGGTGGCGAAATTGCCTGCCGGGCCGATGGTTTCGCCCAAGCCCGGGCCGACGCCGGACACGGTGCTGGCCGCGCCGGTCAACGCAGTCATCCAGTCCACGCCGAGCAGCGACAGCAGCAGTGCGATCACACAGATGGTGATGGCAAAGAAGAACGAAAACGTCAGGATCGAACGCACGATCTCTTCGTCCAGCCGGTGGCCGTTGTACTTCTGCTTGATCACCGCTCGCGGGTGAATCAGCTGGTTAAGGTTGGCCTTGAGCAGGATGTAGGCGACCTGGAAGCGGAAAATCTTGATCCCGCCAGCGGTCGAACCCGAGCAACCGCCGACAAAGCCCAGATAAAAGAACAGCATCAGCGAGAAATTTCCCCACAGGCTGTAGTCCCCCAGCGCGAAACCGGTCGTGGTTACGACTGACGTCACGTTCAGCGCCACATGCCGCAGCGCGTCCAGCCAATGCATCTGGGTGGTCCACCAGTACCAGGTGCCGAGTACCAGCCAGGTCACCAGCAACATGCCGAGCAAGCCCTGCACCTGTTGGTCCTTGATCAGCGCCTTACGGTTGCCACGCAACGTCGCGACATACAGGGTGAACGGCAGGGCGCCGAGAATCATGATGACGATCGCCACCCAATGCACCGCTGGCTGCGGCCACTTGGCCAAGGACTGGTCGGAGGTGGAGAAACCGCCGGTGGAAATCGCCGACATCGCGTGGTTGATCGCATCGAACGGGCTCATCCCGGCCCACCAGAATGCCAGGCTGCCGAAAATGGTAATGCCGACATAGGCTGCCACGATCAGGCGCGCCACCATGTGCGAGCGGGGCATGACTTTTTCCGATCGATCCGACGATTCGGTCTGAAACAGCCGCATGCCACCAATGCGCAAGAGCGGCAGAATCGCGACCGCCATGCCGATAAAGCCGATGCCGCCGATCCAGTGCAGCAACGAGCGCCACATCAGGATGCCGGGGGACATGGTGTCCAGGCCGTTGAGCACGGTCGCGCCGGTGGCGGTGATGCCGGACATGCTTTCAAAGAAGGAGTCGGTGTAGCTGATGTGCTGAGTCAGCAGGAATGGCAGCGCCGCGAAGATGCACACCACCAGCCAACTGCTCACGGTCAGCAGGTACATGTCCCGCGGGCGCAGGTGAATGTGCTCGGGACGCCCCGGAATCACCAGCGCCAGACCGGCGACAAAGGTGATCATGCTGGCCCAGAGGAACGATGTCAGGTCGCTGGTGCGGTCAAAGATGACCAGCGTGGCCATGGGCACGACCATGGCAATCGCCAGCGTGATCAGGAAGATGCCGATGATGAAACCAATGATCCGTAAGGTCGGCAACGCCATGAGGTCCGCTCGGCTGAAGTAAGGAAGGGCGCCATTCTACCTGCGAGGCGGGGCATGTAAACCGCACTGCGGTGGTAGTTACAGCTAGAATAGCCGCACAAATTTTTCAGGAGGTGGCCGATGCAGGCTCTCGACGCTTTGCTCAACCGTGTTTCCGTCCCACGACTGCTTGATCCGGCACCGACCGCGGAGCAACGTGAAGTGCTGTTTGGCGCCGCCATGCGGGCACCGGACCACGGCCATTTGCAGCCTTGGCGCTTCCTGACGGTGGAAGGCGTGGCACGTGAGCAAATGGGCGAGTTGCTCGCCGAAGCGGCAAGACTGCAGGACAGCGAAGTCACCGAAGCGGCCATCGACAAGGCGCGCAACGGTCCGCTGCGGGCACCGTTGGTGGTCGTGGTGATTGCTCGCGTGCAGGATCACGTCAAATACCCTAAGTCCGAGCAACTGCTGGCGGCGGGTTGTGCAGCCCACGGGATTTTGCTGGCGGCGTATGCCCAAGGCATCGGCGCGGTATGGCGTACCGGTGACCTGGCGTATTCGTCGCATGTGGCCAAGGGTTTGGGATTGGCGGAAGGGGAGGAAGTGATTGCTTTCCTTTATCTGGGGACACCGCAGAAAGAACCGCGAGTGGCCGAGAAGGTCGACCTGGCCGAGTTCGTCAGCGCCTGGCGCGGTAAAGCCTAAAGATCAACAGATCGCAGCACCACAGCGCTTACAACGGCGCAACAGCCCCCGGCACCAACGGCAATTCCAGGCTGGCAATAAACCCGCCTTCAGGATGGTTGGACAGCGCCAGGCTGCCGCCATGCCGTTCTGCCGCACGCCGTGCAATGGCCAGCCCCAGGCCATGTCCGGCGGCGGTTTGCCCGGGGGCGCGGTAGAACGGCTCGCCGAGCTGACTCAAGTGCTCGGCATCCACTCCAGGCCCATGATCGCGCACCGTCACCACAATGCGTTCGCCCTGACGCAAGGCCTGTATTTCGATGGGCATGCCACCTGCCGGGTTGAAACGCTGGGCATTTCGCAGCAGGTTGTCCACGGCCCGTTCGATCATGGTCGGCCAGCCTTTGAGGTTCAGTTGCGGCTCGGCTTCGAGATGGACAAGCTGATCCGGTGAGGCCAGTTGCGCATCCTTTTGCAGGGTGGTGAGCAACGCGTTGAGGTCCACCTCTTCCGCACTGGCGTTGTCGGAATCGACCCGCGCCAATACTAGGATTTCGCTGATCAGCGCTTCCAGGCGATCGCACTCGCGGGTCAGGCGCGGCCACAGCTGTTCGCGTTCTTGCGGAGTGGCCCGCTCGGCCAGTGCCAAGGCGATGCGCAAACGAGCGAGGGGAGAGCGCAGCTCGTGGGACACGTCGCGCAGCAATTGCCGCTGACTGCCGATCAGGCTTTGCAGGCGCGCGCCCATGCGGTTGAAATCGTTGGCCAGTACGCCGAACTCGTCGCGGCGGTTAGCCAGTTTCACCAGGCTGTTTTGTTGATAGGTGGTTTGGCCGAGGTCATGCACCGCGCCGCGCAGGCGACTGAGCGGGCGGGTGATGGAAAAGGTCACCAGCAGGCTGAATAAAGTCAGCACCACCAAGGCAATACCCAGCGCACTCAACGGCCATAACAGGCTTTCGCGGTGCCAGGCGTCCAGTTCCGGGTGGGGGATGCGGTAGATCAGCAGGTAGGTGTCGCCGGTTTTTTCGCTGGTGTATTCATCGGTCAGACGTCGCCATGGCAGGCGTCGGTCTTCGTTATTCTGCCGCGCTTCGAACGCTGCGGCGCGACGAGGGAATGTGCCGCGCACCACCGGGTCGCCACTTTCGTTGAGCACCTGAACGTCAATGTGATACTGACGTTTGCGTTGCTGAAGAAGGTCCTGGGCGGCCTCTTCGCCTTCGGACTCGTAAGTCTGCGTCCACTGTTCGGGCAGCGTGTTGAGGCCCGGGTGACGGCTGAGAATCCATGCGTCCTGATTGAGCATGTGCCCGAGCAGAATGGACAACCCTGCAACCAGAGCGATGGCCAGCCAGAAGCTGGCCAGAATACGCCAGAACAATGAACGCACAGTAAATCCTCGAAACGTGTGGGAGCGAGCCTGCTCGCTCCCACATTAGACCAAACGCATGCGACCCAACGCGGTTGAGCCGTTGGGTCCGGGGTTAACGCATTATTGCGCCTTTTGCGGTTGTTGCGCTTTCCAGGCCTTGAACTCGGTCCATTCAGCGCGACGCTCAGCCTGTTTCTTCTGGATTTCGTCGAATTCTTTCTGCTGATCCGGTTTCAACAAGGCGCGTACATCCGCTTCCGCTTTTTTGTGGTTCGCGGTCATCTCGTCTTTCATGGCTTTCTGGTCGGCTGGCGAGAGCTTCTCCAGGTATTTGTCGACCACTTGCTTACGCTCGTGCATTTGCTCGCCCATGATTTTGCGGATCTGCTCGCGCTGTTCGCGGCTCAGGTCCAGCTGGCTGTACGGGCCTTTGCCGTGCATGCCGTGCATCTGACCGCCGTGGCGCGAACCGTCCATCGAGCCATCCATCGGGCCTGCGCCTTCGGGCATGGCCATGGCAACGGTCGGCAGGGCGGCAGCGAACATCAGAGCGATAAGAGTCTTGCGCATGGTGTATCTCCTTGTCTCGTTCCCGGTACGTTCCGGATGAGTGCAGATTACGGAGATCAAGGTCAGCGGCGGTCAGCGGAGTGTAAGGCTTGGGTAAAGATGGTTTTCTATGTCCCTGACAAAACATCCCTGTAGGAGCCGGCTTGCTGGCGAAGGGGCCTTGAGGCCATCAAAAGCTTCGCTGGCAAGCCAGCTCCTACAGGGGGCGTGTTTCGTCAAAGGCTGTAGTAGTAGCCGCGGCTACGAAGGGCAACGATGCGCGGTCGGCCATCGGCGTGCGGGCCGATTTTTTTGCGCAGGTTGCTGACGTGCATGTCCAGGCTGCGGTCGTACAGGGTCAGCTTGCGGCCGAGGGCGATCTGCGCCAGTTCCTGCTTGTCCAGAGGCTCGCCGGGTTGCTTGAGCAAGGCTTCGAGCAGGCGACTTTCAGAGACGGTGAGGATGTATTCCTGTTGATCGATGCTGACCACGCCGCGCACCGGGCTGAAACACAGGTCGCCCAGTTCCATCTGGCTGGACACCGCCGCCGGATGGCTGCGGCGCAACACCGCACGCAGGCGGGCGGTCAGTTCCCGCGGATCGCAGGGTTTGGCCAGGTAATCGTCGGCGCCGAGTTCCAGGCCGAGGATGCGGTCCAGCGGTTCGCCCCGGGCCGAGAGCATCAGCACCGGCAGATCCGGATGATCGCTGCGCAATTGCTTGAGCAGTTCCAGGCCGCTGCCGTCGGGCAGCATCACATCCAGCACCACGGCCGCCGGGGAGGCCTCCGCCAGTGCACGCCGCGCACTCTGGCCGTCGTGACAGGCGCGAACCTGAAATCCTTCCTGGCTCAGCCAACTGCTCAGGAGCTCACACAACTCCTGGTCATCATCAATCAGTAACAGCTCGCTCATGACTCACTCAATTTAGCCATTGTCGACGTTTTCGACTTGCCCCACTGGCGAAGATACCGCAGAGCAGAGCCAATAGCGCTACCCCGGCGCCGATCACGAACCATTGTTGCTGATCGGTCAACCAGCGTGGCACCGAACTGCCGGCCTGGGCTTCCTTGAGTTGCAGCTTCAGTCGCTGGTTCTCTTGGCGCAACCGGGCCAGTTGGGCGCTTTCGCGCTCGCCATCGGCATTCTGCAGTTGTTTGCTCAGTTCTTCCCGTTGCCGCTCGCTGTCTTTCAAGCGTTGCTGCAATTCATTGATCTGGCTGCCGGCGCTCAAGGACAGCGGCGTGGAGTGACCTTCCTCGGCGCTTTCTTCACCGTGGGCGGGTGCCATGATCGACAACGTGACCAACATCAGACACAACGGACCTTTGCGCATCGCGACTCCTGATTCCAATACGAGTATTGGGCAAGTTGTCGGCCGGCAAACGAGAATAATGAGCGATTGAGAACGCGATGAACCAATAAGGTTCACCGCGTGGAGAGGTGTTACGGCAGGACTTGCTTGAACGGCTTGACCAGAACGTTGGCGTAGACGCCTGCGGCGATGTACGGATCTGCGTCGGCCCAGGCTTGTGCGGCGCTCAGGGAATCGAACTCGGCGACGATCAGGCTGCCGGTGAAACCCGCAGCGCCTGGATCATTGCTGTCGATCGCCGGGTGTGGACCGGCCAAAACGATGCGACCTTCACCTTTGAGCACTTGCAGGCGCTCAAGGTGTGCAGGCCGTGCGGCCAGGCGGGCTTCCAGGGAGTTGGCGACGTCTGTGGCAATGATTGCGTAAAGCATGTCAGTCCTCGGTTTTAGGCGTTGTGGTATCGGCATCATGCAGATGGCGGGACAGGTAGATGCCCTGGCCGACCAGGAACAGCAAAGTCATGCCCAGGCTGCCGAAGACTTTGAAGTCGACCCAGTAGCTCTGGAAGGTGAACGCGACAAACAGGTTGGCGGCACCGCAAAACAGGAAAAAACCGATCCAGGCGATGTTCAGGCGCGTCCAGACCGGCTCCGGCAGGGTCAGTGCATGGCCCATGATGCGCTTGATCAGCAGGCTGTCACCGATGAAGTGGCTGCCGATGAATGCCAGCGCGAACAGCCAGTTGACCACCGGGGCTTTCCATTTCAGGAACGTCTCGCTGTGGAAAGCCAGCGTCAGGCTACCGAAGACCAGGCAGGCGATCAGCGTCAGCCACTGGCTCTTCTCCAGCTTGCGCTGCTTGATGAACAGCGTGCCGTAAACCGCCAGCGAACTGATGATCAGCATGGCCGTGGCGCTGTAAATACCGCCTACAGTTACCTCATGACCGGCAATGTCGACGACCCGTGGATCGATTTTGAAGACGATGAAAAACAGCAGGAGCGGGATGAAATCGATGAATTGTTTCACAGTGGCAGCCAGAAGCAGGATGTGGCTGCATAATAACAAACATATGGGCGCGCGATAGCGCCAGCTGATTTGAGGTTACAAAGCCCTGTGAATGTTGATTTGCACTGCCATAGCACGGCCTCCGATGGCGCCCTGGCGCCTGCGGTTCTGGTTGCGCGTGCGTTCGAGAACGGCGTGCGAGTCCTGGCCCTGACCGATCACGACACCCTCGAAGGTCTCGCCGAGGCGCGCAGCGCAGCGGATGCGCTGGGGATGCAACTGGTCAACGGGGTCGAATTGTCCTGCACCTGGGGCGGCGCCACCATTCACGTGCTTGGCTATGGTTTCGACGTCAACGCCGCGCCGTTGGTCGAAGCGATCGCCAAATTGCACGATGGGCGCTGGCTGCGTTCCGAAGAGATCAGCCGAAAACTGGCGCTCAAAGGCATGCCGGGGGCGCTCGAAGGTGCCCGGTCGATACAGCAGGAGCTGGGCGACAGCGGCAACGCACCGGCCCGCCCGCACTTTGCCGACTGGATGGTCCGTGAAGGTTTCGTCAAGGATCGCGCCGAAGCGTTTCGCAAATGGCTGGGCGCCGGCAAGCTGGGCGACGTCAAGCAACACTGGCCGACGCTGGAAGACACCGTCGAAACCCTGCGCGCGGCCAAGGCCTGGGTCAGTCTTGCTCACCCATGGCACTACGAATTCACTCGCAGCAAGCGCCGCCGCCTGATTGCCGACTATATTCAAGCAGGTGGCCACGCCATCGAAGTGGTCAATGGTTACCAGCCCGCCGAGCAAGTGGGCAGCCTGGCCATTCTGGCCCGTGAATTCGGTCTGCTGGTCAGCGCCGGCAGTGATTTTCATGGTCCGGGAGGCTGGTCAGAGATCGGTGAGTACCGCCCGCTCCCGGAGGATCTGCCGCCACTTTGGTGCCGATTCAAACATGACCCAGTTATTGCCGCCGTCTGAACAGGTAGAAAATGTGAGTCAATTTTTCCAGATTCATCCGGAAAACCCGCAAGCGCGCCTGATCAAACAGGCAGTCGAGATCATCCGCAGCGGCGGGGTGGTGGTTTATCCCACAGACTCGTCCTACGCCATTGGTTGCCAGATCGGCGACAAGGTTGCCGTCGAGCGCGTGCGCCGTTTGCGCGGGCTGGATGAAAAGCACAACTTCGCGCTGATTTGCTGCGATTTGTCGCAACTGGGGTTGTTTGCCAAGATCGATACCGGGACTTTCCGTCTGCTCAAGGCGCACCTGCCGGGGCCATACACCTTCATTCTCAACGCCACCCGCGAAGTGCCACGGTTGTTGCTGCACCCGAAAAAACGCACCATCGGCCTGCGTGTTCCGAGTCATCCGATTGCCCTGGCACTGCTGGAACAGTTGGGTGAGCCGCTGATGAGCGTGAGCTTGATCATGCCCGGCGAAACTGACCCGATGTCTGATCCCTATGAAATGCGCCAGCTGCTCGAACATCAGGTTGATCTGATCATCGACGGCGGTTTCGGCGGCATCAAGGCGTCCACTGTCATCAACCTCGCCGACGGCGAGCCTGAAGTCATCCGCGTTGGCTGCGGCGACCCTGCGCCTTTCATGGCCGAGGCGTAGATGTCGGCAGTAGAACCCGTCGACAGTCAGGCCGGTGCCCAGCAAGAGCTGCCTTTCGCCATGGTCTATGGCCAGGCGGTCATGGAAATGCCGCTGGACCTGTACATCCCGCCGGATGCGCTGGAAGTCTTTCTTGAAGCTTTCGAAGGCCCGCTCGACCTGCTGCTGTACCTGATCCGCAAGCAGAACATCAACATCCTCGACATTCCGGTGGCGGAAATCACCCGCCAGTACATGGGCTATGTCGAGTTGATGCAGTCGGTGCGCCTGGAACTGGCGGCCGAGTACCTGGTGATGGCCGCGATGCTCGCCGAGATCAAGTCGCGAATGCTGCTGCCACGGGCTGAAACCGTCGAGGAGGAAGAAGACGACCCGCGCGCCGAACTGATCCGCCGCTTGCAGGAGTACGAACGCTTCAAGGCTGCCGCCGAAGGGATCGATGGCCTGAGCCGCGTCGGACGTGACGTGGTGGTACCGAAGCTGGATGCACTTGAAGCCCGGGCGCGCAAGCTGTTGCCGGACGTGCGTCTGTCCGAGTTGCTTTTGTCCATGGCCGAGGTTTTGCGCCGTGGCGACATGTTCGAAAGCCACCAGGTCAGCCGCGAAGCGCTGTCTACGCGCGAACGCATGAGCGATGTGCTGGAACGGCTCAAGGGCGGCGGTTTCGTGCCGTTTGTCGAACTGTTCACCGCTGAAGAGGGACGCTTGGGGGTGGTCGTGACGTTTATGGCGATTCTCGAACTGGTCAAGGAATCTTTGGTCGAGCTGGTGCAGAATGAGCCGTTCGCAGCGATCCACGTGCGGGCCCGAGCCGAATAACGAGTTGAATCATGAACCTGAGTGAACCCCGCGAGCTGGCGCCATTGCTTGAAGCCTTTCTGTTGGCCTCGGGAAAGCCGCAATCCCTGGAAAGCCTGTTCGAACTTTTTGAGGAAGGCGAGCGCCCTGAGCCGCCGGTGTTCAAGAAGGCCCTGACGATTCTGGCCAAGTCCTGCGACGGCCGCGCTTTCGAACTCAAGGAAGTGGCCTCGGGGTACCGCCTGCAAATTCGCGAAAAATTCTCGCCGTGGGTCGGGCGTCTGTGGGAAGAACGCCCGCAGCGTTATTCCCGGGCCATGCTCGAAACCATGGCGCTGATTGCCTATCGCCAGCCGATCACCCGGGGCGAGATCGAAGACGTGCGGGGCGTGGCGGTCAACAGCAACATCGTCAAGACCCTCATGGAGCGCGAGTGGATTCGGATCGTCGGTTACCGCGACGTGCCCGGCAAACCGGCGATGTTTGCCACCACCAAGGCCTTTCTCGATCACTTCAACCTGAAAAATCTCGACGACCTGCCGCCGCTGGCCGAACTGCGTGAACTGGAACCGGACCCGGTGCTCGATTTCGACGACGCCCCGGTGCCGGCCGCCCTGCAAGCGCTGGCCGATGCCAGCGCCGAGCCGGAGGAACCGAAGGAAGAGACCAGTTTCCATACGCTGCTTCTGGAGCTGGACACCATGGAGGAGGGGATCAAGACTGATTTCGACGATTTGTTGCGTGATGGTGTGTCGCCTGAATTCGATTCGGAGCAGTCGGATGTCGAGCCAGACGTCGAAGCGGCGCAGCCCGAGCCCGAGCCTGAAACTGAAACTGAACCGGAGCAGGAAGACGATATCCTCGGCGTCGCACAAGCCCGGGAAAAACTCCTGGCCGCCGTCGCCGCCCTCGAGCCGCCGAAACCCGAGCCTGAACTGTCGGACGAAGAGGCCGAAGCCCAGGCATTGGCCGAAGCCATCGAAGCCGAACGTCGCGAATTCGAAGACTGACCACCATCCCGTAGGAGTCGGCTTGCTGGCGATGGCATCACCGCGGTCTCTCAGATACACCGCGTTGGCCGCATCGCCAGCAAGCCGGCTCCTACAAAAGCTCGCGATCACCGGTCGGCGGAAAAGCAAATAACCTTGCCTTGATCAGCTAGTCTCTGATGCGCAAACGCCCGCATGCGCGTATGATTCGCGACCCTTCGGCGATCCCATCGCCAAGAACCCAGATTTACATCGCTTCAGGCAACGCCTGAACAGACCACACCGGGAGGTGCCCAGATGAGTATCAAAGACCAGAAAGACGACCAGGAAATCGGCCCAGCAGGCGAAAAGCTGCAGAAAGTCCTTGCCCGTATCGGCATTGGCTCGCGCCGTGACGTGGAAGCCTGGATCAGCCACGGCCGCATCAAGGTCAACGGCAAAGACGCCACTCTTGGCCAGCGTGTCGACATGCACGACGCCATCACCATCGATGGCAAGGTGATCAAGCGCGAAGAGGCTGCCGAGTCGGTCCGCCGCGTGATCATGTACAACAAGCCTGACGGCGAGATCTGCACCCGCGTCGACCCGGAAGGTCGCCCGACCGTGTTCGACAAGATGCCAAAGCCGAAAGAAGGCCGCTGGATCAACATCGGTCGCCTGGACATCAACACCACCGGTCTGCTGATGTTCACCACCGACGGTGAGCTGGCCAACCGCCTGATGCACCCTTCCTACGAAATGGACCGTGAATACGCGGTACGTGTGCGTGGCGAAGTCGATGACGAGATGATCGAGCGCCTGAAGGCTGGCGTGGTCCTTGAAGATGGTCCGGCCAAGTTCACCGACATCAAGCAAGCGCCAGGCGGTGAAGGTTTCAACCACTGGTATCACTGCGTGGTGATGGAAGGTCGCAACCGCGAAGTTCGTCGTCTGTGGGAATCCCAGGGCCTGGTGGTCAGCCGTCTGAAGCGCGTGCGTTTCGGTCCGGTGTTCCTCAACTCCGACCTGCCGATGGGCCGCTGGCGCGAAATGAGCCAGTACGAAGTTGATGTTCTGAGTGCCGAAGTCGGCCTGACGCCGGTCGCGATGCCGCAGATGAACGCCAAGAGCAAAGACAAACTGGACCGGATGCAGCGTAAATCGTCACGTCCGATGGCCAAGACCGAGCGCGTTCGTACCCTGCGTCCGGCTGCTGCCGTACCCGGTGCACCCGCCGCTCCGCGTGCCAGCCGCGAACCGAAGATCGAAGGCGAGCGTCCAGGTCGCAAGCCAGCCGCCCGTCAGGACGGTGAGCGCGGTCCACGCACGCCGCGTCCGGCCAATGGCCGTACCGAGCGCGGCGAAGGTCGTGGCACGCCGGTGGCCGATCGTCCGGTCGACACCAAGCGCCCGGCCAAGCCTGCACCGAAAAAGCGTCCTGGCATCAGCCTGGTCGACAGCGACAAACCGTCGGGCAAGCGCCGTGGCGCTCCGGCGGGTTCGGGTCAGCGTCCTGGCTTTGGTCGTCGCAAGCCTGAGTAATCGGTCAGCGCTTCATAAAAAACGCCAACCTTCGGGTTGGCGTTTTTTTTGGTCTGGTTTTAGCCATGAAGTGTTTTCAATGGCCTCTTCGCGGGCAAAGCGGCAACACCATACTCTCCCGAATGGAAACCCGATGTTACGGTCTGTAAAGAAATCCTGACAAATCCCACGGATTCACCCCGTGAATTCGACACTTCCTGGATGCCGTAAGAAAACGCTTACACATCAGCCCCTCCCGGTTAGCTTCCAGCCCTCTGGCCCGCTTGTTTCACCACTCCAGTCAGGGTGTCATGCGCGCCATGCCTGTCGTGCAGGTGCATAACAAAAAGGAGGCGCAATGATCGCCGCAATCCATTTTCAGTTCTCCGCGAGGGGCGATTTTACTGCCGTCCCCGTCTTTGATCCGCAAGGGTCCGACCCCGTATTTGCAGCCGCCCGAGCCTCTCGTGGCGGACACAGGCAATCCCGGCCATAGACACGCTTGTCCAGCGAGTCTGGCAGCAGGGGGTTACAGGTGTACAATGCGCCGCGTTTTACCTGTGACCTCCTGCGCATCTGCGCAAACCTCAAGGCTATCCGCCTTGTTCACTCCGCTGCGCCACAAGCGTGTCGGGTTCGATTTCGTCACAGATAAAAACAAACAGGTGACGCATGACCGTAGTAAATACGCTGAACTCCTGGTGCCTGCGCTGGGGTTTGATCGGTGCCGCTTAATGTCTTTGCTGAGCAGCAACGTTTACTGAACATCATCAAACCTTGCGTGAGACCCTTTTCATGAGTGGACAAAACTCGCATTCAGGCGAGCTGAAACGCGGCCTGAAGAATCGCCACATTCAACTGATCGCCCTCGGTGGCGCGATCGGTACCGGTCTGTTCCTCGGCTCGGCCGGGGTATTGAAATCTGCCGGTCCGTCGATGATCCTCGGCTATGCCATCTGCGGCTTCATTGCCTTCATGATCATGCGCCAACTGGGCGAAATGATCGTCGAAGAGCCAGTGGCCGGTTCCTTCAGCCATTTCGCGCACAAGTACTGGGGCGGCTTTGCCGGTTTCCTGTCGGGCTGGAACTGCTGGATCCTGTACATTCTGGTGGGCATGTCCGAGCTGACGGCTGTCGGCAAATACATCCACTACTGGGCGCCGGACATCCCGACCTGGGCCTCCGCTGCCGCCTTCTTCGTGCTGATCAATGCGATCAACCTGGCCAACGTCAAAGTCTTTGGCGAAGCCGAGTTCTGGTTCGCGATCATCAAGGTCGTTGCCATCGTCGGCATGATTGCCCTGGGCAGCTATCTGCTGGTCAGCGGCAACGGCGGCCCGCAAGCGGCGGTGAGCAACCTGTGGACCCACGGCGGTTTCTTCCCGAACGGCGTGAGTGGTCTGGTGATGGCCATGGCGATCATCATGTTCTCCTTCGGTGGTCTGGAAATGCTCGGTTTCACCGCGGCTGAAGCCGACAAGCCGAAAACCGTGATCCCGAAAGCCATCAACCAGGTGATCTACCGGATCCTGATTTTCTACATCGGCGCACTGGTCATTCTGCTGTCGTTGACGCCGTGGGACAGCCTGCTGGCTACCCTGAACGCGTCCGGTGATTCCTACAGCGGCAGCCCGTTCGTACAAGTGTTCTCGATGCTCGGCAGCAGCACCGCCGCGCACATCCTCAACTTCGTGGTCCTGACTGCGGCGTTGTCGGTGTACAACAGCGGCACCTACTGCAACAGCCGTATGCTGTTGGGCATGGCCGAACAGGGCGACGCGCCGAAAGGCCTGGCGAAGATCGACAAGCGCGGCGTGCCGGTGCGTTCGATCCTGGCTTCGGCGGCCGTGACGCTGATCGCAGTGTTGTTGAACTACTTGATCCCGCACAGCGCGCTGGAACTGCTGATGTCGCTGGTGGTGGCTACCCTGGTGATCAACTGGGCGATGATCAGCTACTCACATTTCAAGTTCCGCCAGCACATGAACAAAACCAAACAGACGCCGCTGTTCAAGGCCTTGTGGTACCCGTACGGGAACTACGTTTGCCTGGCGTTCGTGGTGTTCATTCTGGGCGTGATGCTGTTGATTCCGGGGATCCAGGTCTCGGTGTACGCGATTCCGGTGTGGGTCGTGTTCATGTGGGTCTGCTACGGCATCAAGAACAAGCGCAGTGCTCAACACGCGTTGCAGGCAGCAGTGAAGTAACACTGACGCAGAATCAACCAACCCGGCCAAGTGCCGGGTTTGTTTTGGGCGCTGCAAAACCTGTAGGAGCTGGCTTGCCAGCGATGACGGCGTCACGTTCACCATCGTCATCGCTGGCAAGCCAGCTCCTACGAAAGGTGGGCCGAAAACAGGGGGGATTCGCGGTATCCTGCACGCTCTGAATACGGACGCTTTTCCATGCTGGTAATTTCCAACAACGTGCATCTGCCGGATGCCGAGATCGAGTTGACCGCCATTCGCGCCCAGGGCGCCGGTGGCCAGAACGTCAACAAGGTCTCCAGTGCCGTGCACTTGCGCTTCGACATTCCGGCCTCGTCCTTGCCCGACTTCTACAAAGAGCGGCTGCTGGCACTGCGCGACAGTCGCATCACCAGCGACGGCGTGTTGATCATCAAGGCCCAGCAATACCGGACGCAGGAACAGAACCGGGCCGATGCGCTGGAGCGTTTGGTCGAGCTGATCCTCAGCGCCACCAAGGTGGAAAAGAAACGCCGTCCGACCAAACCAACCCTGGGCTCCAAGACGCGTCGGCTTGAATCCAAGAGCAAGCGCGGCAACATCAAGGCCGGTCGCGGCAAGGTGGATTTCTAAGGCGCGTCCCGCGATTCACGCAGCTTCGGTGCCTGCCGGTACAAATAGAGACTCAGCATCAATCCGCTCAAAGCGGCAAGGGCGGCAAACAGGAAGATCGAAGCAAATCCGAAACCTGCGGCAATCGCACCGGCCAACGGCCCGGTGATCCCCAGCGACAAATCGATGAACAGCGAGTAAGCCCCCACTGCCGCACCACGACTGGACGCCGGTACCAGATTGACCGCTTCCACCCCCAGCGCCGGGAACACCAGCGAAAAGCCGAACCCGCTCAATGCTGCACCCGCCAAGGCCCAATGCGCATCCGGTGCCAGCCATAGCAGCAGCAATCCCAGGGTCTCCACCGACAGGCAGGCAATCGCCACGCGAAAGCCGCCGAGGCGGTTGATCAGGTTGCCGAACAGCAAGCGCGCGCCAATGAAGCTGACGCCGAACAGGCTCAGGCACAGCACTGCGTTGTCCCAGTGCTGGGTGGCGTAATACAGCGTGATGAAGGTGGCGATGGTGCCGAAACCGATCGAGCCCAACGCCAGCCCGCAGCCATGGGGCAGCACGCGACCTAGCACATGCATGAACGGCAAACGTTCACCGGCAACGATCGGCGCGGCGGTTTTCGGCCAGGCCAGCAGCAGGCCAATGACGGCCAGCAGCACAATGCTCACGCCCATGCTCCACAAGCCCAACCGACTGACCAGCCACACGCCGAGCGGCGCGCCGACCGCCAATGCGCCGTAACTGGCGATGCCATTCCAGGAAATAACCTTGGCGGTATTCGCCGCGCCAACCCGGCCGATACCCCAGCCAATCGAACCGGAACCGACCAGACTTTCCGAGCTGCCGAGTATCAAACGGCCGATCAACAGGCTGATCAAGGTGAGCATCGGCAGGCTTTGCGTCCACGCCGACATCAACATGAACACACCGCTCAAGCCGCATCCGGCCAGGCCATACATCACCGCGAGTTTGCTGCCTTTGTTGTCGATGATTTTCCCGGCATACGGGCGGCTGAGCAGGGTGGCCAGGTATTGCACGCTGATCACCAACCCGGCGATCACGGTGCCGAAGCCCAGGTCGTTGTGGACGTAACCCGGCAATACGGCCAAGGGGATGCCGATATTCAGGTAGCCGATAAAGGTAAACAGGACGATGGATACAACTTGCAGCGTGACCGTCAGGGGGCGCTGGTTTTCAGACATGGGTAAAGGTCCACGGTAAAGCAGATAGATAGGCTGCTTATGATAGCGGCGAGGCCGCTCGTGGGCCGGGGAAAAATGAAACTATTTGCCGGGCGGTGTCACTCGGGCTTGGCGGGCGCAACCAGGTGCGTAGTGACCAGGGCGGCCAACGCGTTTTCTTCGGTGCCAAATCGGGCGAGTAAAGCGGCTTGTTTCTCGGGGGAGAGGCGATTCCAGATCTCGATCATTTTCTCGGCGGTGCCGATCAGGGCGCTGGCCTGGGCTTCGCTAAATTCATCGGTCATGGACAGGGTCTCGTTTCAGGCAGTGTGGAAAGCGCATGTTAGCGCTTTCCACACGGTCTGTACGGCGGGTATTTCAGTCTTCGCTGTCAGCTTGGCAGCTGTCAGTGCCATCTTTCGGCTCGGGCTGTTGGGCTCCGGCTTGTCGCGTGGTCGTCTGCTCAGGTTCGTGCAGGCTTGGGAAGGGGAGATTAGGAATCTCGTGCATAGTCGCGCTCCTCGCTAAGTCTGTTGATAGATCTGGTAGATCCGCGCTTTTACAAAGCCTGGGCAGGATACAGCAACAGAAATGACAAACAGACTTTTATATCCATTTGTTTCGATTAGCGGGGTTGTCTAGACAGGTCTGGAAGGGCAACGAGAATCCATTGTGGCGAGGGAGCTTGCTCCCGCTGGGTCGCGGAGCGGCCCCATGAGAATACAAGGAGTTCTTTCAGTGAGAACTCGTTTGCAGTTCAAGCGACCGCTGCGCGCTCGAGCGGGAGCAAGCTCCCTCGCCACAGGGTGTTCGGCATATCACTTTGTTACTGGCAAACCTTGGCAATCGCCTCGGCCAGCAGATCCAGGCGCGTGGCATCAATGCCGGCGACGTTGGCCCGGCCGGAGCTGACCATGTACACGCTGTGATGATCCCTCAGGTTCTTCACCTGTTCAGGTGAAAGGCCGGTGTAGGAAAACATCCCGCGCTGCGCGCCAATGTGCGCAAAGCGTTCGCGCAAACCATGTGGCTCCAGCGCTTCCACCAGGCCGCTGCGCAGCTGGGCGATGCGCAAGCGCATGCTTTCCACTTCGTCGGCCCAGAGGCTTTTCAGCTCCGGATCGCCGAGGATCGTCGCGACCACGGCAGCGCCATGATCCGGCGGCGTCGACCACAAATTGCGGGCGATGTTGGCCAGTTGGCTGCGAATGTCGGTGAGCTTGTCGGCGCTTTTCGCACAGACAATCAGCGCACCGGTGCGGTCGCGGTACAGGCCGAAGTTCTTCGAGCACGAACTGGTGATCAGCACTTCCGGCAACTCGGCGGCGAACAGTCGAGTCGACCAGGCGTCCTGCTCCAGGCCATCGCCGAAGCCTTGGTAGGCGAAGTCGATCAGTGGCAGCAGTTCGCGTTTGCGAACAACCTCCAGCACCCGGCGCCAATCGTCATGGGACAAGTCGAAACCGGTCGGGTTGTGGCAGCAGGCGTGCAGCAACACCACGTCGCCCTTGGGCGCTTCATTGAGCGCCGCGAGCATCCCTTCAACGTCGAGTCGGTTGTCGCTGCCCACGTACGGGTAATGACTGACCTTGACGTTGGCGGCCGCGAAAATGGTTTCGTGGATCGGCCAGGTCGGATTGCTCAGCCAGACGCCACGGCCCGGCAGGCACTGGGCGATGAAGTCCGCGCTCAGGCGCAGCGCCCCGGTGCCGCCCGGTGTCTGGGTGGCGCCAGCACGTTGCTCGGTCAGCAGCGTCGAGTCGACACCCAGCACCAGCTCATTGATCGCTTTGCCGAACGCCGGCTCGCCATGACCACCGATGTAGGTCTTGGTGGTCTGACGCTCGACCAGACGCGCCTCGGCCAGTTTCACTGATTGAGGAATCGGTGTCAGGCCCTGGGCGTCTTTGTAGACACCCACGCCAAGGTCGAACTTGCGCGGGTTCGGGTCCTGCGCGTAGGCCTCCATCAGGCCCAGGATTGGGTCGCCGGGCACACGGCCGATGGCGTCGAAGTGCATTACTTGCGGCCCTCGGCGTCCTTGGCAACGATGTCAGTGCGCGCGGCCATGATGAAGTCGTTGCGGTGCAGGCCCTTGATCGAATGGCTCCACCAGGTCACGGTGACTTTGCCCCACTCGGTCAGTAAGCCTGGGTGGTGACCTTCAGCCTCGGAGATTTCACCGACAGCGTTGGTGAATGCCAGGGCGTGCTTGAAGTTTTTGAACAGGAAGACTTTTTCCAGCTGCATGATGCCGTCGCGGACTTCGATGTTCCAATCCGGGATTTGCTTGATCAGGATCGGCAATTCTTCGTCGCTGACTTGTGGAGCATCGGCGCGGCAGGCTTCGCAATGGGCTTGGGTGAGTGCGGTCATGATGTGTTCCTGAAATCGAATGTTGGGAAATCGGCCCTCAGTGGCACCACGCTAATCCAAAGCGATGGTTTCTGACAGGCTCACTTGATTCTAAAAGCGGCGGATCACGCGGCTTTTGGTTTTGGCGGAAACTTCGGTGCGTGCAGACCCATCTGCATCGCTTGCTTGACCATGCCCATGATGTCTTCGTGAGCGAGGTCGAACAGACGCTTGAGATTGGGCAGCGCGAAGTACAGCGGTTGCAGGATGTCGATGCGGTAAGGCGTGCGCATGCATTCCAGCGGATCGAACGCCTGATGCTCAGGCTCGTCCGACAGGCAATACACGGTCTCTTTCGGCGAGGACAGAATGCCGCCACCGTAGATGCGTTGGCCTTGCGGGGTGTCGACCAGGCCGAACTCGATGGTCATCCAGTACAGGCGCGCCAGGTACACGCGTTCTTCCTTGGTCGCTTGCAGGCCGAGTTTGCCGTAGGTGTGGGTGAACTCGGCGAACCACGGGTTGGTCAGCAGCGGGCAGTGGCCGAAAATCTCGTGGAAAATGTCCGGCTCTTGCAGGTAATCCAGCTCTTCGCGGGTACGAATAAAGGTAGCCACTGGAAACTGCTTGCTGGCGAGCAATTCGAAAAAGGTCTGGAAAGGGATGAGTGCCGGTACGCGGGCGACCTGCCAACCGGTGGTTTCACCGAGGACTTTATTGATCTCGCCCAGTTGCGGAATGCGGTCGTGGGGCAGACCGAGTTTTTCGATACCGTCCAGGTATTCCTGGCACGCACGCCCTTCGATCACTTTCAGTTGGCGAGTGATCAGCGTGTTCCACACCGCGTGTTCTTCGGCGGGGTAGTCGATAAAACCTTGCGCATCGGGCTCACGAGCCACGTATTGCGTCTGCTTCATGCTGCTCTCCTGCTAGGGGATTCGTTCTTGTTATGTGCTGCTATGGACTTAGAAATACCCCAAGGATTGCGTCGTTGCAGCAGGCAGTCCGCGAACTGTGTGGGAAAACTCCTCAAATATAGTAAAGTTTTCGTTACGTATCGGCCGTCATCGCGCAGATGTTGAGATTGGCGGCTGGGAAACGCCCTACATCTGTAACATAATCTTGACGACTATCTGAGCGCCCCGACAGAAAAATGCTTGCCTGGGACCTTTGTAGGAGCCGGCTTGCTGGCGATAGCGTCCTTGAGGGTGTCATCGCCAGCAAGCCGGCGCCTACAGGTTCAATGCCACCCCTTTCATCCAGATCCAGGTCTTTTATATGCGTATCAAAGTCCACTGCCAGAACCGCATCGGCATCCTGCGCGACATTCTCAACCTGCTGGTGGAATACGGGATCAACGTGGCCCGCGGTGAAGTGGGCGGCGAGCATGGCAACGCCATCTACCTGCATTGCCCGAACCTGATCAACATTCAGTTCCAGGCGCTGCGCCCGAAGTTCGAGTCAATTGCCGGGGTATTTGGCGTCAAGCGTGTAGGGCTGATGCCCAGCGAGCGTCGGCACATGGAACTCAATGCGCTGCTCGGTGCGCTGGAGTTTCCAGTGCTGTCGATCGACATGGGCGGTTCGATCGTCGCGGCCAACCGTGCAGCGGCGCAGCTGTTGGGCGTGCGCGTCGATGAGGTGCCGGGCATTCCACTGTCGCGCTACGCCGAAGACTTCGACTTGCCGGAACTGGTGCGTGCCAACAAATCGCGGATCAACGGGCTGCGGGTCAAGGTCAAGGGCGACGTGTTTCTGGCCGACATCGCGCCACTGCAATCAGAGCACGACGACAGCGAAGCCATGGCCGGCGCAGTGCTGACGCTGCACCGTGCCGACCGGGTGGGCGAGCGTATCTACAACGTGCGTAAGCAGGAATTGCGAGGCTTCGACAGCATCTTTCAAAGTTCGAAAGTAATGGCCGCCGTGGTCCGAGAAGCTAGGCGCATGGCGCCGCTGGATGCGCCGCTGTTGATCGAGGGCGAAACCGGCACCGGCAAAGAATTGCTGGCGCGGGCCTGCCATCTGGCCAGCCCCCGTGGGCAATCGCCGTTGATGGCGCTCAACTGCGCCGGCCTGCCCGAGTCGATGGCCGAGACCGAACTGTTTGGCTACGGCCCCGGCGCTTTCGAAGGTGCGCGGGCCGAGGGCAAGCTCGGGCTGCTGGAGCTGACGGCGGGCGGTACGTTGTTTCTCGACGGCGTCGGGGAAATGAGCCCGCGGTTGCAGGTGAAGTTGCTGCGCTTCCTGCAGGACGGTTGCTTCCGGCGTGTAGGCAGCGACGAAGAGGTTTATCTGGATGTGCGGGTGATCTGCGCGACCCAGGTCGATTTGTCCGAACTGTGTGCCCGTGGCGAATTCCGTCAGGACCTGTACCACCGCTTGAACGTGCTGTCGCTGCACATCCCGCCGCTACGCGAATGCCTCGACGGGTTGACGCCTCTGGTGGAGCACTTCCTCGATCAGGCCAGCCGGCAGATCGGTTGTCCATTGCCAAAACTCGCGCCAGCCGCCATGGAACGGCTCAGTCACTACCATTGGCCGGGCAACGTCCGGCAACTGGAAAACGTGTTGTTCCAGGCGGTTTCCCTGTGCGAGGGCGGGACGGTCAAGGCTGAGCATATTCGTCTGCCGGATTACGGCGTGCGTCAGCCATTGGGCGATTTCTCGCTCGAGGGCGGGTTGGACGAAATTGTCGGGCGTTTTGAAAAAGCGGTGCTGGAACGGCTTTATTCGGAACATGCCAGCAGTCGATTACTGGGCAAGCGCCTGGGTGTTTCTCATACAACGATTGCCAACAAGTTGCGTGAATATGAAATAGGGAAGCTTGCTTAAATAAGAATACTTATTGAATACCAATATTTAACCAGCGCCTTGGTTTCGTATTTAAGGCGCTGGAACCACCGTTGTTGATCCAAATCATGGAACTTATTGCGTAAGCCGTCTAGGCTCCTTTGACAGTTTGGCAGGAGCGCTAACCATGCCATCAACGGATGACTCTACCCAGCGGGTTCGTAAAGAAACGCGCCTGTTCTATTTCCTGATCATTGTTCTGTTTCCACTGTTATCGGTGGCGATAGTCGGTGGTTACGGTTTTTTTATCTGGTTTCTGCAAATGCTCCTCGGTCCGCCAGGCCCCCCCAACTGATCGACATCCATCTCTAACTCAGCAGGGAGTACGGGTCGTGGAAAAGACGCTGCACATTGCCAGTCTGGTAGTACATGCCCGTCCCGCCTTGTTCGAGGCGGTCAAAGCCAACCTGCGGTTGCTCACGGGCGTTGAACTTCATCAGGAAAGCCCCGCCGGCAAGTTAGTGGTTGTGCTGGAAACCGATCACGAAAGCCAGATTCTTCAGCGAATCGATCAGATCAATCGCTTGCCAGGCGTGCTCAATGCCGCCCTGGTTTATCACGAGATTCTCGATGTGACGGGAGAAAGCACATGCCTATGACTCGGCGAGAGTTTGTCAAAGCCCAAGCGGCCGGAATCGCGGCAGCGGCTGCGGGTCTCCCGGTGTTTACCTCGGCCAGTAACCTGATTACCGAACAAGACATGGTTTCCCTGAACTGGAACAAGGCGCCCTGTCGTTTTTGCGGTACCGGTTGCAGCGTCATGGTGGCGACCAAGGACAACAAGGTGGTGGCAACTCACGGCGATGTAAAAGCCGAGGTCAACCGCGGGTTGAACTGTGTCAAAGGCTACTTTTTATCCAAGATCATGTACGGCGTAGATCGTCTGACGCAGCCGCTGTTGCGCATGACCAATGGGCAATATGACAAACAAGGCGAGTTTCATCCGGTGTCCTGGGAACAGGCATTCGATGTCATGGAGTTGAAGTACAAAGAGGCGCTGAAGAACAAGGGCGGGGAATCCGTCGCCATGTTCGGCTCCGGGCAGTGGACGATCTGGGAAGGGTACGCGGCCAACAAATTGATGAAAGCGGGATTCCGCTCGAACAACATCGACCCCAATGCACGCCATTGCATGGCATCGGCGGTCATGGGGTTCATGCGCACGTTCGGTATCGACGAGCCGATGGGCTGTTACGACGATATCGAAGTCACCGATGCGTTCGTCCTGTGGGGTTCAAACATGGCGGAAATGCACCCGATTCTTTGGAGTCGGGTGACTGATCGCCGTTTAAGCCAGCCGGATGTGAAAGTGGCCGTGCTCTCCACGTTTGAACATCGCAGTTTTGAACTGGCTGACATTCCGATGGTGTTCAAGCCACAGACTGACTTGCTGATTCTCAACTACATCGCCAACCACATCATTGAAAGCGGTTCGGTCAACAAAGACTTCGTCAGCAAACACACCAAGTTCGCCAAAGGCACCGATGACATCGGCTACGGTTTGCGTTCCGACAATCCGCTGGAGATGAAGGCCAAGAATGCCGACAAGGCGAATACCTGGACCGACATCGACTTCGAGCAGTTCGCCGCGTTCGTCAAACCCTACACCCTGGAGCGCACCGCGAAGGAAACCGGGGTGCCGGCCGAGCGCCTCAAGGCATTGGCCGAGCTGTACGCCGACCCCAAGCGCAAGGTGGTTTCGTTCTGGACCATGGGCTTCAACCAGCACACCCGAGGTGTGTGGGCCAACAACCTGATCTACAACATCCACCTGCTGACCGGGAAAATCAGCGAGCCGGGCAACAGTCCGTTCTCCCTGACGGGCCAGCCTTCGGCCTGCGGTACGGCGCGAGAAGTGGGCACGTTCTCCCATCGCTTGCCGGCCGACCTGGTGGTGACCAATCCGAAGCACCGCGCCACCGCAGAAAAAATCTGGAAACTGCCGGCGGGAACCATCAAGGAAAAGGTCGGGTTCCACGCCGTGCAGCAGAGCCGCATGCTCAAGGACGGCGTGCTCAATGTGTATTGGACGATGGCCAGCAACAACATGCAGGCCGGGCCCAACATCATGCAGGAAGTGTTGCCGGGGTGGCGCAATCCCGAGAACTTCGTGGTGGTGTCGGATGTGTATCCCACCGTCTCGGCGCAGGCCGCGGATCTGATTTTGCCCACGGCGATGTGGGTCGAGAAAGAGGGCGCTTACGGCAACGCGGAGCGGCGTACGCAGTTCTGGCATCAACTGGTTTCGGCGCCGGGAGATGCCAAGTCGGACCTCTGGCAATTGGTCGAATTTTCCAAGCGTTTTACAACCGACGAAGTCTGGCCGGCGGAACTGTTGGAGAGTTCACCGCAGTACAAGGGCAAGACCCTGTATGAGGTGCTGTTCAAGAATGGTCAGGTCGATCAATTCCCCGCTGATCAACTGGCTGAGGGCTATCAGAACGACGAGGCCAAGGCTTTCGGTTTCTACCTGCAAAAAGGCCTGTTCGAAGAATATGCCCAGTTCGGCCGTGGACATGGTCATGACCTGGCGCCCTTTGATCGTTATCACTCCGAGCGCGGTTTGCGCTGGCCCGTCGTCGAAGGCAAGGAAACGCTGTGGCGCTTTCGCGAGGGTTATGACCCCTATGTCGAGAAGGGCAGTGGCGTGCAGTTCTACGGCTATCCCGACAAGAAAGCGATCATCTTCGCGCTGCCTTACGAGCCGCCTGCGGAAGCCCCGGACGCGGACTTCCCGTTCTGGTTGAGTACCGGGCGGGTGCTTGAGCATTGGCACACGGGGACCATGACCCAGCGTGTCGAAGAACTCTATAAAGCAGTGCCCGATGCGCTGGTCTACATGCACCCGGCCGATGCCAAGGCGTTGAATGCGCGGCGTGGCAGCGAAGTGAAACTCATCAGCCGACGCGGCGAGATGCGTGCCCGGATTGAAACCCGAGGGCGCAACAAACCGCCTCAAGGTTTGGTGTTCGTGCCGTTTTTCGATGCCAACAGGCTGATCAACAAAGTCACGCTGGATGCGACGGACCCCATCTCCAAGCAGACCGATTACAAAAAATGCGCGATCAGGATTGAGTTGATCAAGACGGCATAAGGAGCGCTTTCATGAATTATCGTTCGCTGTCCCTGCTTGCCGCTCTGCTGGTGTGGGTGCCCTTGGCATTTGCGGCAGAGCCCGGTTACCCACTGGATGCGCCTGCACCGGATGGTCGTCGGGTCGGCGGGACCTTGACTCAGGAGCTGCCCGCTCCACCCATCGCGGAAGACGAGAACAAGGACCTCAAGCGTGAACGTAATTATCCCGAGCAACCGCCGACCATTCCCCACAGCATTCGCGGGTATGGCATCGACATGAACAGCAACAAGTGCCTGACCTGCCACAGTCGCGGCAACAGTGCGCGCACCCAGGCGCCGATGATCAGCATCACGCACTACATGGACCGTGACGGCCAGGCGTTGGCGGCGGTGTCGCCGCGCCGGTACTTCTGCAACCAGTGTCATGTGCCGCAGAAAGATGTGAAGCCACTGGTGAACAACAGCTTCAAGAACATCGATCAGGTGTTGCAAGACGAAATCAACCGTCAGCCGAAACCTTGAGGAGAGGCCATGAAATCTTTGCTTGCCTTGCTCAAGGATTATTGGAGCGTACTGCGTCGGCCCAGCGTGCATTACAGCCTGGGCTTTCTGACGCTCGGCGGGTTTATCGCCGGGGTGATTTTCTGGGGTGGGTTCAACACCGCGCTGGAAGCGACCAACACCGAGAAGTTCTGCACGTCCTGCCATGAAATGCGCGACAACGTGTTTGTCGAATTGCAGGAAACCATTCACTACTCCAACCGCTCGGGCGTACGCGCCACGTGCCCGGACTGCCACGTCCCCCACGAGTGGACGCACAAGATCGCACGCAAGATGCAGGCTTCCAAGGAAGTCTGGGGCAAGCTGTTCGGAACGATCAGCACCCGGGACAAGTTCCTGGGCATGCGCCGGGAGCTGGCCGAACACGAGTGGGCGCGGCTCAAGGCCAACGATTCCCGAGAGTGTCGCAACTGTCACAACTTCGAGTTCATGGACTTCACCCGCCAGGGCAAGCGCGCCGCCAATATGCACTCCACTTCATTGGCCAGCGGCCAGGCGACCTGCATCGACTGCCATAAAGGCATTGCCCACAAACTGCCCGACATGAGCGGTGTGAAAGGCTGGTAGCCGGGTTTTCCCGGCGTTGCCGCCAAGCGGCACAAGCGCGCCGGTTTTTCGTCTTCGATACATTGTTCAATTCCCCTCTGATGAGCCTCAAGCCCCGTGTTTAAAGGGGGTTTGAGCCGCTGCGCGCAAGTTGGTCTGCAAATTGCTACAACCAGCGCAACACAGCGGTGGGCGGCAACCGTCCGGCATGCAGAGGAAAGATTGTGGACAAGTACCTTTATGTGGCAATGACCGGCGCCAGCCAGAATGCACTGGCGCAAAAGGCGCATGCCAACAACCTCGCGAACATCTCCACCAACGGCTTCCAGAAAGACCTGGAGCAGGCGCGTTCGATGCCGGTGTTCGGTGACAGCTTTCCGGCGCGTGCGTTTGCCTTGTCCGAACGCCCGGCCACCGATTTCTCCCCTGGTTCGCTGGTAGAAACCGGCCGCGACCTCGACGTTGCCGTGCAAGGCGATGGCTGGATTGCCGTACAGAATCCTGACGGCGGCGAAAGCTACGTGCGCACCGGCAGCCTGAACATTGACGCGCTGGGCGTGCTGCGTGCCGGCAACGGCATGCCGGTGATGGGCAATGGCGGGCCGATTGCCGTGCCGCCCGAGCAGCAGATCGAAGTGGGCGAGGACGGCACCATCAGTATTCGCGCGATGGGCGAAGGTCCTCGCGTGATGGCCGAAGTCGACCGCATCAAGCTGGTCAATCCGGACTTCAAGAACATGACCAAAGGCCTGGACGGTTCGATCCACACCAGGGACGGGCAGCCGGCGCAAGCCGATGCCAACGTCAAACTGGTGTCCGGGTTCCTCGAATCGAGCAACGTCAATGCCGTGGAAGAGATGACCTCGGTGCTGGCGCTGGCCAAGCAGTTCGAACTGCACATCAAGATGATGAACACCGCCAAAGACGATGACCAGGCCATGGCTCGGGTCTTGCAGATCAGCTAATTACCAGAACGTCGCGCCGTAAAACAGGCGCACGAGGAGAATCGAATGCTTCCGGCTCTATGGGTTGCCAAAACAGGTCTGTCCGCCCAGGACACCAACCTGACTACCATTTCCAACAACCTGGCCAACGTGTCGACCACGGGTTTCAAACGTGACCGCGCCGAGTTCCAAGACTTGCTCTACCAGATCAAGCGTCAGCCTGGCGCCCAGTCGACCCAGGACAGCGAACTGCCGTCGGGTCTGCAACTGGGTACCGGTGTGCGCATTGTCGGCACCCAGAAAAACTTCACCGCCGGCAGCCTGCAAACCACCGAGCAGCCGCTGGACATGGCCATCGACGGCCGTGGTTTCTTCCAGATCCTGCAACCGGACGGCACCACGTCCTACACCCGTGACGGCACGTTCCACCTGGACTCCAACGGCCAGATCGTCAACGCCAGCGGTTTTGCCCTGGAGCCGGCGATTGTCATTCCGAACGATGCTCAGACCTTCACGGTCGGCCGTGACGGTACCGTGTCCGTCACCGTGCCTGGCAACGCTGCGTCCCAGGTGATCGGCAACCTGCAAACCGCCGACTTCATCAACCCGGCCGGCCTGCAGGCGGTGGGTAACAACCTGTTCCTGGAAACCGCCGCCAGTGGCGCGCCGCAAGTCGGCACCCCGGGCCTGGCCGGTTTCGGTACCACGCTGCAGAACACCCTGGAAACGTCCAACGTCAGCACCGTTGAAGAGATGGTCAACATGATCACCACTCAACGTGCCTACGAGATGAACTCCAAGGTGATCTCCACCGCCGACCAGATGCTCTCGTTCGTAACGCAGAATCTGTAATCAAGTCTATGAGGCGGCCATGAGGTCGCCTGCAACACCGTGAGGTAGGGTCATGAATCGCTATGCATTTGTTCTGGCACTGAGTGGGATCACCGCGCTCGCAGGCTGCGTGCCTGTGCCGCCCAAGCCCAATGACCCTTATTACGCTCCGGTGTTGCCGCGCACGCCGTTGCCGTCTGCGGCGAACAATGGCTCGATCTATCAGGCCGGTTTTGAACAGAACCTGTACAGCGACCGCAAGGCGTACCGGGTGGGCGACATCATCACCATTACGCTGAACGAAAAAACCCAGGCCAGCAAAAACGCCAACTCGCAGATCGGCAAGAACAGCAAGGCCGATATCGGCCTGACCTCGTTCTTTGGCGGTGGCTTGAGCACCAACGATCCAATCGGCAGCGGCGACCTGAGTCTCGACGTCGGCTACAGCGGCGAACGCGCCACCAAGGGCGACAGCAAGGCCGCGCAGGGCAACACCCTGACCGGTTCGATCACCGTGACCGTGGCCGATGTGTTGCCCAACGGCATCATCGCCGTACGCGGCGAGAAGTGGATGACGCTCAACACTGGCGACGAACTGGTGCGGATTGCCGGTCTCGTTCGTGCCGATGACATCGCCACCGACAACACCGTGTCGTCGACCCGTGTCGCCGATGCGCGCATCACCTATTCGGGCACCGGTTCGTTTGCCGATGCGAGTCAGCCAGGCTGGTTCGACCGTTTCTTCCTCAGCCCGCTGTTCCCTTTCTAGGTGGCTACGTTGAATCTAAAACACCTCATGGTGGCCGCCCTGATGCTGTCCGCAGCCTTCAATGCTCAAGCCGAGCGCCTGAAGGACATCGCCAGTATTTCCGGCGTGCGCTCCAACCAATTGATCGGTTACGGCCTGGTGGTCGGGCTTAACGGCACCGGTGACCAGACGACACAAACCCCGTTCACCCTGCAGACCTTCAACAACATGCTCTCGCAGTTCGGCATCAAGGTGCCGCCGGGTTCGGGCAACGTGCAGTTGAAGAACGTCGCGGCGGTGTCGATCAGTGCCGATCTGCCGCCGTTCGCCAAGCCGGGTCAGCAAGTCGATATCACCGTTTCGTCCATCGGTAACTCCAAGAGCCTGCGCGGTGGCACCTTGCTGCTGACGCCGCTCAAGGGTATCGACGGCAACGTGTATGCGGTGGCTCAAGGCAACCTGGTGGTTGGCGGTTTCGACGCGGAAGGTCGCGACGGTTCGAAGATCACCGTCAACGTTCCGTCGGCCGGTCGCATCCCGGGCGGTGCATCGGTGGAGCGTGCGGTTCCGAGCGGTTTCAATCAGGGCAACAGCCTGACCTTGAACCTCAATCGTTCCGACTTCACCACGGCCAAGCGCATCGTCGACAAGGTCAATGACATGCTCGGCCCTGGCGTGGCCCAGGCCATCGATGGTGGTTCGGTGCGTGTCTCGGCGCCGCTCGATCCGAGCCAGCGGGTCGACTATCTGTCGATCCTGGAAAACCTCGAAATCGATCCGGGCCAGGCAGTGGCGAAAGTCATCATCAACTCCCGTACCGGCACCATCGTGATCGGCCAGAACGTCAAGGTGTCTCCGGCCGCCGTGACCCACGGCAGCCTGACCGTGACCATCACCGAAGACCCGATCGTCAGCCAGCCCGGCCCACTGTCCAATGGCACCACGGCGGTGGTGCCGCGTTCGAAGGTCAACGCTCAGCAGGAAGCCAAGCCGATGTTCAAGTTCGGCCCGGGCACCACCCTCGACGAAATCGTGCGTGCGGTGAACCAGGTCGGCGCGGCGCCGGGTGACTTGATGGCCATCCTCGAAGCCCTGAAACAGGCCGGCGCGTTGCAAGCCGACCTGATCGTGATCTGAGGACGGCGTTCATGGATATGCGCAAGAGCGGTCTGGTCAGCAGCAGCGATTCGGGTTCCTACTCGGACCTTAATCGACTGAACCAGCTCAAGGTCGGCGACAAGAACAGCGACGGCAACCTGCGCAAAGTGGCGCAGGAGTTTGAATCGCTGTTCCTCGGAGAAATGCTCAAGTCCATGCGCTCGGCGACCGAAGCGCTGGGGCAGGACAATCCGCTCAACACGCCAGCCGCCAAGCAGTATCAGGAAATGTACGACCAGCAGCTGGCCGTTTCGATGTCCCGTGAAGGCGGCGGTATCGGTCTGGCGGACGTGCTGATGCGTCAGATGTCGAAGGACAAACCCATGGCCCCGGGCGAGGCCGCCGCCGCATCGGCTGCCAAGCAAGAGGCGGCGAAAGCAGCGGTGCAAACGCCGGTGGCCGCCGGTACGGTCGCGCTCAACGGGCCACTGTCGCGGGTCAATGGTCAGCGTCCGTTGTGGGCTTCGCGCTCGGTGCATGCGCCGCAGGAAGCAGGCGAGGGCGCCCATCGCAATGACATGGCGCTGATCAATCAGCGACGTCTGGCGCTGCCGCCAAAACTGGCCGACCGCTTGCTCGCGGGGCTGGTGCCTTCGGCAACGACCACCGCTGCATCGGTCAGCGCAACCCCATTGCCGCAGCGCACGACCACCACCGGTACCGGTCCGTTGTACAACGGCGACTGGCTGGCCAACGCGCAGCAAGCCTCCAGCGGCGGCATGCAGATTTACGGTCGCGCCATGGCGCAGATTCCGCTGGCGCCAGCGAAGAAAGCCTTCAGTTCCTCCGATCAATTCGTCAACACCATGTTGCCGATGGCCAAGGAAGCCGCCGCCCGCATCGGCGTCGATCCACGTTACCTGGTGGCCCAGGCCGCCCTCGAAACCGGCTGGGGCAAGTCGGTCATGCGTGCTCAGGACGGCAGCAGCAGCCACAACCTGTTCGGCATCAAGGCCGGCAGCAGTTGGCAGGGCAACTCGGCACGGGCCATCACCAGCGAATTCAGGAATGGCGAGATGGTCAAGGAGACGGCGCAGTTCCGTTCCTATGATTCCTACAAGGACAGTTTCCATGACCTGGTGACGTTGTTGCAGAGCAACAATCGTTATCAAGAAGTCGTGAAGTCGGCCGATAACCCAGAACAGTTTGTACGCGAGTTGCAAAAGGCCGGTTACGCAACCGACCCGGACTACGCAAGCAAGATTTCGCAGATAGCCAGGCAGATGACGAGTTATCAAAACTACGCTGCGGCGGGCGTTTCAACGAATTTATAAGGTTTGAACCATGAGTTTGCTCAACATCGGAATGTCGGGTTTGTCCGCTAGCCACGCATCGTTGGTGACTACCGGTAATAACATTTCCAACGTCGATACCATCGGGTACTCGCGCCAGCAAACTGTTCAGGGCACCAAAAGCTCTATTCAGCATGGCAATGTGTTCATCGGCACCGGTACGACCCTGGCGGATGTGCGCCGGGTGTACAACAGCTACCTTGACGCGCAACTGCAAACCACCACTTCGCTCAATGGCGATGCGCAGGCCTATCTTGGCCAGGCCACGCAAATTGACAAGCTGTTGTCAGACAGCGGCACGGGCATTACCAAGACGTTGCAGTCGTTCTTCTCGTCGCTGCAAACCTTGTCCGGCAACTCGAACGACAATGCTTCGCGCCAGGCTCTGCTGACCAATGCCCAAGGCTTGAGCAGCCGCTTCAATGCCATGTCCCAGCAATTGAAGCAGCAGGGCACCTATATCAACGATCAGTTGGGCTCGATGGCCGATCAGGTCAACAAGCTGGCGTCGACCGTCGCCGCCTACAACAAGAAAATCGGTGAAGTCAGTAGTTCGGGTGGTACCCCCAACGAACTGCTGGACCAGCGTAATGAAGCCATCCGTCAACTCAACGAACTGGTCGGCACCCAGGTCACTGAAACCGATGGTCGGAAGGATATTTACCTGGGCAGCGGCCAGCCGCTGGTGGTCGGCGACACCGTCAACAAATTGCGCGTGGCGACCGATCCGACCGACCCGACTCGCTCATCGATCATCATGGACCGTGGCAGTTCGTCGATCGACATCACCAGCGTGATGAGCGGTGGCCAGATGGGTGGGTTGTTGCGCTATCGCAGCGAAGTGCTGACGCCTGCCGTCAACGACCTGGGGCGTATTGCCATGGTCGTGGCCGATCAAGTCAATAAACAACTGGGTCAAGGCCTGGATCAGAACGGCAATTTCGGTGCGGCGCTGTTCAACAACATCAACAGCGCGACGGCCATCAGTCAGCGCAGCATTGCCAACGCCAACAACAATCCGGCGTCCGGCAACCTGAATGTCACCATCAAAGACACCAGCAAGCTGCAAGCCAGTGACTATCAAGTGACGGTCACTGCTGCGGGCTACAACGTGCGTCGACTGTCGGATAACACCGACATGGGTAACTTCGCCTTCGCCACGCCTCCTGCGGCCGATCCGGTCATCGATGGTTTCAGCCTGAGCCTGAACAGCGGTTCGGTCGCCGTCGGGGACTCTTTCAAGATTACCCCGACCCGCAGTGGCGCTGCGGACATGACGACGGTCATGACTGACGCCAAAACCCTGGCCACCGCCGCTCCTCTGACCTCCACGAAGGCGTCGGGCAATGACGGCACCGGTGCTGTCAGCCAGCCGGACCTGACCACCACCCTGGATATCTACGATCCGGTCCAGCGCCTGGAAGTGCAGACGGCGGTCAAGGCATCAATGCCCGTGCGCATGCTGATGACCAGCGCCACCGCCTACGAAGTGTTCGATTCCAAGGGCAACAGAATCGGCACCGGCAACATCGTGCCAGGCCAGAATAACGACCTGAGTATCGCTGTGCCTTACACCGATGCCGGTGGCAATGCCAAAACCTTCAATGTGGGGATGACCGTCAGTGGTAGCCCCGCTTCAGGCGACAGTTTCAACATTGCCATGACAGCGGCGGGCAGCACCGACAACCGTAATGCCCAGTCGCTGCTGGGATTGCAGACCAAGGCGACGGTGGGTGCTACTGCCACCAGTCCTGGCGTGAGTTTTACCGAGGCTTATGGTGGACTGGTATCGAGCGTCGGCTCCCAGACCAAGCAGGCTCAACTGGATGGCACGGCCACCGACACCATCCTGACCGGGGCACGCAACGCCCGTGACTCGCTCTCCGGTGTCGACCTCGATGAAGAGGCAGGCAACCTGACCAAATACCAGCAGTACTACACGGCCTCTTCGCAGATCATCAAGACTGCGCAGGAAATTTTCAGCACTCTGATCAATGCCCTTTAAGGAGCCGTAGAACATGCGCATTTCTACAGCACAGTATTACGCCACGACGGCTGCGAACTATTCTCGCAACCTCAACAACGTAATGAAGACTGCCGAGCAGGCCAGTAGCGGCGTCAAGCTCGAGACAGCAGCGGATGATCCGGTCGGTGCGGCCCGCTTGCTGCAACTCGAACAGCAAAAGGCCATGTTGGGTCAGTACACAACCAACATCAGCGCGTTGAACACCGCACAGGCACAAGAAGAAAGCGTACTGGACAGCATCAATAACGTGCTGCAGAAAGTCAGCGAATTGGCTGTGCGTGCCGGTGGTGGTTCGTTGAACGACGATGACCGTAAATCCATTGCCGCCGAGCTAAAGCAGTCCGAAGAACAACTGCTGAGTCTGATGAACAGCAAGGACGCCAATGGTAAATTCATTTTTTCCGGCGCCAGCAACAACACTCAGCCGTTCGTGCGCAATAGCGACGGCACCTACAGCTATCAGGGTGACCAGACTCAGTTGGAACTGAAGATCGGCGATTCGATGAAGCTGGGTCTGAACGATACCGGTTGGGACGTTTTTCAGCAGGCGATCAACGCTGCGCGCAGTTCCACTACCATGACGGCGCCGCCTGTCGATGACGGACGCGTAGCCTTGTCGCCAGGTCTGGTGAGCTCGGGGCCTGCCTTCGATTCAAGTTTCCGTAGCGGCGAGCCATACACCTTGTCGTTCACCAGTAGTACTCAATATTCGATCAAGGATGCTTTGGGTAACGACGTGACCGCTGAGTCCACCCAGGGCGGTAAGTTCGATCCAAACACCAAGGGTGGCTCCGACATCAATTTTCGGGGTGTGACGTTCAAGCTGGATATTACGTTTCAGGCGGGTGACAACCCTGCTGACGCGGCCAGTGCTGATGCGGTCATCGCCGGTCACAACTTCAAATTAACGGCCAAACCCGACAGCTTTGTTTCCAACCGCTCCCCGAGCAACAATTCGACGGCAATCATTTCCCAGGCTTCGGTGAGCAATGCCGCCGATTACAAGAGCTTCTTTCCTGAAGGTGGGGCCGTGTTGAAGTTCACGGGGCCTGGGGCCTTTGAACTGTACGCGCGACCAATGACCAGCAGCAGTACGCCGGTCACCACGGGCACCGTAACGGCAGGCGTGGCAACGGCGGCCGGGGTTAGCTTCACCCTTGGAGGCACGCCGCCGACTCCAGCGGCAGGTGATCAGTTCGATATAGCGGTCAATACCCACCAGACTCAGAATGTGCTGGATACCATCAGCCAGCTGCGTTCGGCGCTTGACACTCCGACCCAGGGTAACCCGTCTGCACAGCGTTTTCTCGAGGACACGATAGCGTCGTCCATTGCCAACCTTAACAACGGTAAGAACCAGGTTGACCTGGCGCGCGGCGCGATTGGTGCCCGTGGCAATGTGATGGACATGCAGACTGACCAGAACACCAGTACCAGTCTGATCAACGAATCGACGAGTAACTCGATCAAGAATGCCGATCCAGCCGAAGTGCTGACCCGTCTGACCTTGCAGCAGACCATGCTGCAGGCCGCGCAACTGGCATTTGCGAAAGTCTCCCAGCTGAGCCTGTTCAACAAACTTTAAGTCAGTCTTGATCGATCAAAGCCAGCCCCTGTAATCGGGGGCTGGCTTTTTTTTGCATTTTTTTCAGGGGCGTGCAAAGCAGTGCGGGGCGTAATCCGGACCACAAAATCAAATAAAGCAGCGATCTCTGAGTGACCCGTCAGTCAAAACGCGCATCTTCACTGTATCCTGTCTGCGGGCGGTGAAGGTGGCGGGGCTGTCCAAGGTGTTTGTTTGAGCCCCGACGTTGCCTCTTCTGGGGGCCAGACCCTGACTGTAGACGCCCTCGATTCAGCGAGCGGCGATGTTCAGCTGTTTATTATTGGGAAGCCATAATGATTGGCATAAAAAATATAGCGAGTTACGTGCCGGCAGCCGGGATTGATAATTACGCCCAGGGTGCAAAGTTCGACAAGGATGAAACCTTCATCCTTGGCAAGATCGGTTCGGCATTTCTGCCGCGCATGGGTGCCGATCAGGAAACATCCGATCTGTGTGTCGAAGCCGCCAAAGCGCTGTTCGCCGCCAGTCCCGAGCTCAAGCGTGAAGCCATTGACTGCCTGATCGTCGTCACCCAGAACGGTGATGAAGAAGGGTTGCCGCACACCGCTGCAATCGTTCAGGACAAACTGGGTTTGCCGACCCATGTTGCCGCGTTCGATATTTCCCTGGGCTGTTCGGGTTACGTCTACGGCATCTATGCGATCAAAGGCTTCATGGAAGCGGCAGGGCTGAAAAACGGCCTGCTGATCACCGCCGACCCGTATTCGAAGATCGTTGACCCGGAAGACCGCAACACCACCATGCTGTTCGGCGATGCTGCCACTGCGACCTGGATGGGTGAAAACGCGGTCTGGCAGCTGGGTAAATCGAAGTTCGGCACTGACGGGGCCGGCGCACCACACTTGAAGGTCAGCGACGGCGTGTTCTTCATGAATGGCCGCCAGGTGTTCAACTTTGCCTTGTTGAAAGTCCCGGCGCATTTGCATGAACTGCTGGATGAGTCGAATTTGCAGGCCAGCGACATCGATGCCTTCTGCATCCACCAGGGCAGCGCGGCCATCGTCGATGCCGTGGCACGCCGCTTCGAAGAGGGTGAGCCTGAGAAGTTCATCAAGGACATGCTCGAAACCGGCAACACGGTTTCGTCGAGTATTCCGCTGCTGTTGCAGAACCACGTGTTCGATTCCAAGTGGACGCGCGTGGCCATCAGCGGCTTCGGCGTAGGCCTGTCATGGGGCTCGGCAATTCTCTATCGCGGTTGATCGACTGAATCGACGCAAAAAAACGCCCGGACATTTAAACGTCCGGGCGTTTTGCGTTTTACTGGCGCCGACTTTCTGGCTCTAAAGCCTTGAATATAAAGGGCTGGCACGCTGCCACTAAAAATTTGCAAAAAACCCCTCAAGCAAAGCCATCTCACGACGATAACTATTACGTAGGTTCTCTAGGCCAAACCCGACGGATGTCAGGGCCGGAAGCCGAAGTATCCATCCAACGAGGATTTCGTCATGGCTTTAACAGTAAACACCAACCTTGCTTCCTTGACCGTTCAGAACAACCTGAACAAAGCTTCCGGCAACCTGCAGACTTCGATGCAGCGCCTGTCCTCCGGCCTGCGTATCAACAGCGCTAAAGACGACGCCGCTGGCCTGCAAATTTCCAACCGTCTGACCAGCCAGATCAACGGCCTGGGCACTGCCATCAAGAACGCCGGTGACGGTATCTCCATCGCGCAAACGGCTGAAGGCGCGATGCAGGAATCCACCAACATCCTGCAAAAAATGCGTACCCTGGCCCTGGCTTCCGCCAACGGCTCGCCAAGCGCCGAAGACCGTAAGTCGAACAACGCTGAGTACTCGGCTCTGACCGCTGAACTGACCCGTATTGCTACCACCACTACTTTCGGTGGTCGTAACCTGCTGGACGGTTCGTTTGGTACTACTGCTTTCCAAGTGGGCGCCAACGCTAACCAGACCATCAACATGAGCCTGGGTAACGTATCTGCTAACAAAGTTGGTTCGCAGCAGCTGAAAAGCGTGGCCATCGCGCCATCGACAATAGCCGCAATGGTGCCAACTGGTGGTGCCGTCACTGTTACCGGTGGTGGCCAAACCGCTAGCTTCACCACCGTCACCGGCCAGTCTGCACAGAAAACGGCTTCTCAGCTCAATGGTGCTATCGGTGGTCTGTCGGCTACCGCCAGCACTGAAGCCAAGTTCACGGTTGACACTGCTGCGATTCTCGCTTCTGCTGCACCATCCAGCGCCAACTTCAGCATCCAAGTGGGCACCGGCACCGCTGTCAACATGGTTGGTGTCACCACAACTGCTGGTTTGGCTGACCAACTAAAATCCAACGCCGCCAAGTTGGGCATCAGCGTTAACTACAACGCCTCGACCGATATCCTGGAAGTCAAATCCGATATCGGCGAAAACATCACTATGGGTATCGGCGATGTCGGTGCCGTCGCTGGTATCACGGTTGCAGCTAAAGACGGTGCTGGTGCGTACGGTTCCGCTGTTGCCGCTGGCCCAGCCGCAGTACAGGTGACTGGTGCAGTATCGCTGAACTCCACCAACAGCTATTCGATGAGCGGTACTGGTGTAGATGGTCTGTTCGCACTCGGTGCGGTTCAAACTGCTGCCTCGACCCTTACCACCGTCAGCAACACTGACGTAACCACCGCTGCCACCGCGCAAAACGCTGTTGATGTGATCACCCAGGCAATCGCCAACATCGACTCCCAGCGTGCAGATCTCGGTGCCGTACAAAACCGTTTCGACAGCACCGTGTCGAACCTGCGTAGCATCTCGGACAACTCCACTGCCGCTCGTGGTGTAATCCAGGACGTTGACTTCGCAGCAGAAACTGCTCAGCTGACCAAGCAACAAACCCTGCAACAGGCTTCCACCGCGATCCTGTCCCAGGCTAACCAATTGCCATCCGCTGTACTGAAGCTGCTTCAGTAATTCCAGCGCTTGGTGACTGACGGAAGGGCGCGTTTACGTGCCCTTTCGTCTTTTCCATGAAAAGGAGATTTAGCATGGACATGAGCGTCAAGTTGAACCTGTCTTATCCTGCCGTTGCGCCGCAGAGCGCAGCGCCTAGTGCGACCGCCAAACAGGAGCAGGCTAAGGCTGAAGCCGTTGCGTCGTCGGGCTCCGAGCTCAAGCGCGATGAGCTGGAAAAGGCCGTGACCGATATTCAGGAGTTCGTCCAGGCTGCCCAGCGCAAACTGGATTTTTCCATCGATGATTCCACCGGCCGGGTCGTGGTCAAGGTCATCGCCACCGAAACCGGTGACGTGATTCGACAGATCCCTTCGGAAACTGCACTGAAACTGGCCCAGAGCCTGTCGGACGCCAGTAGTTTGTTGTTTGACGACAAAGTCTGAACTGGCATGAATTTTGTTGCTGTCTGCGTTCGAGGCGCTCTTCGTCAAGAAAGCAGTAGCTACTGAACTAGGAGTTAGATGATGGCGGGTACATCGGTTAGTGGTATTGGTTCGAACATCGATACCCAGGCGATCGTGAAGTCTTTGGTTGACTCAGAAAGAGCGCCGAAGCAGACGCAGATCAACAACCAGACGCTGAAAGCAACCACCTCGCTGTCGTCTATCGGTAAAATCCAGGCGGCGCTGGATGCCTTCCGTGGCGCGTTGGATAACATGAAGACCGCCTCCAGTTTCAGCGGGTTGAGCGGTTCATCCTCGGATGAAAAAGTCGCCACCGTGACCACGGGTAACGGTGCGGCGGCGGGCAATTTCTCGCTGCTGGTCACCCAATTGGCGACGGCTTCGAAAATCTCCACCAAGGTCTATGCCGGCGGCGCTTCTTCGGTGGTCAATGCTGGTTCGGTGCCGGCAACCCTGAGCATCAAACAGGGCAGCGACACTTTCGACGTCAGCATTCCTGCTGGCGCGACCCTGCAGCAGGTGCGCGATTCGATCAACTCCCAATACGCGAACAAGGGCTTGAGCGCCAACATTCTGACCGATGCCAACGGTTCTCGCATGGTGCTGACTTCCAGCAAAACCGGTGTCGGTTCGAATCTCACTCTGGTGGGTAACTCCGGCTTGGAAACCGGCACCTCGATTCTCGCAACGCCTCAGAACGCAATTTACAAACTCGATGGCGTGGCGATGGAATCCAAGAGCAATACCGTTGCCGATGCGGTAAGCGGGATTACTCTAAAGTTGACGGGGGTTTCTCCGACTCCGTCCGGCGGCGGTGCGGTGACGCCAACCACGATCACAGTGGCAGCCGACACAACGACGCTGAAGTCTTCGGTCAAGGGGTTTGTTGATACCTACAACGCGCTGATCAAGGCTGCCAGCTCCGAGACTCAAGTCACCACCAATGCTGATGGTTCGTTGACGACGGGCGCTCTTACGGGAGACGCATCTCTGCGCTCGTTGCTGTCGTCGGTACGTAATGAGTTGAACGCCATGGGCGGCACCGGGCAGTTGAAGTCCCTCGCTCAGTTCGGTGTTCAGACTGACCAGAAGACCGGATTGCTTTCGATCGACGATAAAGTATTCGGTGCAGCGGCCCTTACCAACGCCGCCGATATCAACGGGATCTTTTCTGGCGATACCGGTTTGCTTGCGCGCATGAAGTCTGCTACCGACAGCTTTGCGCAGAAAAATACCGGTGTTTTTGCAGCACGTTCAACGAGCCTGAGTGATAGCCTGAACGATCTGAAAAAGCAGCAAGACTCCCTTGATGCGCGGATGAGCAGCCTGCAAGCGAGCTTGAGCGCTAAATACTCGGCGATGGACTCTCTGGTGGCCAGGCTGCGAGCCCAGAGCGACAGCATCATGACCACGCTCAATGCGCTGAACAATCCGAAGTCGGACTGATCCGGACCAGGCATAAAAAACCCAGACAATCTGCAATGACAGTGCCTGGGTTTTTTCTTTGGTGACGACTCCGGGTTAAAGTTATCTGTCGCTCAGTCGACATAACGATCAGAGCAATCCTTTTTCAGTTGTTGTCTGTCACGAGGTAGAAACATGAACCCCATGAGAGCCCTTCGCCAATACCAGAAGGTCAATTCCCATGCCCAGATCTCTGAAGCCAACCCCCATCGCCTTGTGCAACTGTTGATGGAGGGCGGGCTGGATCGCATGGCCCAGGCCAAGGGTGCCATGGAGCGTGGCGACATCGCACTCAAGGGGTTGATGATGGGTAAGGCCGTAGACATCATCATCGGCCTGCGCGATGGGTTGAACCCGGAAAAGACTGAAGACCCGGCATCGCTGCAACAGCTCGACAATTTGTATGCCTACATGATGACGCGTTTGATGGAAGCCAATCGCGATAACAACGCAGCAATCATCGACGAAATATCAGGTTTGCTCGAAACCCTGAAAAGCGGCTGGGATGCGATTGGCAACCCACAGGCCTGACGGCCGAGGATGACGTCATGAGTCAAGCACTCCAACGGATCGAACAAACCCGTGAAGCCTTGGTCGACGCCCTGGCAGCGCGCAATTGGGACGCCATCGGTGAACTGGATGCGGCCTGTCGGGAATGCGTTGATGAGGTGCTCAGCGAAGCGCCGGTTGATGAAGACGCTGTGCGCAGCAATCTGGAGGGGTTGTTGGCGGTGTACAAGGATTTATTGACGGCGACGATGGGTGAGCGTCAGGCGATAGTCGATGAGATGTCGCAGATCAACCAAGCGAAGAGCGCGGCAAAGGTTTACCATCTGTTTGGTTAAATAATCCCCGGTTAATCCAAACAAGCGCGCCATAAATTTGACTGTGCACGGTTTTTTGACTTAACTAGTGGCTGGTTCCAGATTTCAGTCGTCTTCAGGCATATCAGGCCTGCAAGCGTTTAGCTTGCCCCAGCATTTTGGGCATTGAGTTGACTAGGGAAGTTGCTATTGCATGTGGCGTGAAACCAAAATTCTGCTGATTGATGACGATAGCGTCCGCCGCCGCGACCTGGCGGTGATTTTAAATTTTCTTGGTGAAGAAAATTTACCCTGCGGCAGCCATGACTGGCAGCAGGCTGTCGGCTCTTTGTCATCAAGTCGTGAAGTCATCTGTGTCCTTATCGGGACGGTTAACGCTCCTGGTGCACTTCCGGGCCTGTTAAAGACACTCGCAACCTGGGATGAGTTCCTTCCGGTTTTGTTAATGGGCGATAATTCTTCCATTGACCTGCCTGAAGACCAGCGTCGCCGCGTGCTTTCGACCCTCGAAATGCCACCCAGCTACAGCAAACTGCTCGATTCGCTGCACCGTGCCCAGGTCTATCGCGAGATGTACGACCAGGCCCGTGAGCGCGGTCGTCACCGTGAACCCAATCTGTTCCGTAGTCTTGTCGGCACCAGCCGGGCGATTCAGCACGTCCGTCAGATGATGCAGCAAGTCGCGGATACCGACGCCAGCGTGCTGATCCTCGGTGAGTCCGGGACTGGCAAGGAAGTGGTTGCGCGTAACCTGCACTACCACTCCAAGCGCCGCGAAGCGCCGTTCGTACCGGTCAACTGCGGGGCTATTCCGGCAGAGCTGCTGGAAAGCGAATTGTTCGGTCACGAGAAGGGCGCGTTCACCGGAGCGATCACCAGCCGTGCCGGGCGTTTTGAGCTGGCCAATGGCGGCACCCTGTTCCTCGATGAAATCGGCGACATGCCGCTGCCGATGCAGGTCAAGCTGCTGCGCGTGTTGCAGGAGCGCACCTTCGAGCGCGTGGGCAGCAACAAGACCCAGAGCGTCGATGTGCGCATCATCGCGGCCACCCACAAGAATCTCGAAAGCATGATCGAGATCGGCTCCTTCCGCGAAGACTTGTACTACCGCCTGAACGTGTTCCCGATCGAGATGGCGCCGCTGCGTGAGCGCGTCGAAGACATTCCGCTGCTGATGAACGAATTGATCTCGCGCATGGAGCACGAGAAGCGCGGTTCGATCCGTTTCAACTCCGCCGCCATCATGTCGCTGTGCCGACATGGCTGGCCGGGCAACGTCCGCGAACTGGCCAACCTGGTGGAGCGCATGGCGATCATGCATCCGTATGGCGTCATCGGCGTGGTCGAGTTGCCGAAGAAATTCCGCTACGTCGACGATGAAGACGAGCAGATGGTCGACAGCCTGCGCAGCGATCTGGAAGAGCGCGTAGCCATCAACGGTCATACTCAGGATTTCGCCGCCAGCGCCCTGTTGCCGCCGGAAGGTCTGGACCTCAAGGATTATCTTGGCGGGCTGGAGCAAGGGCTGATTCAGCAGGCGCTCGATGATGCCAATGGCATCGTGGCGCGTGCGGCTGAGCGGCTGCGTATCCGGCGCACCACGCTGGTGGAGAAGATGCGCAAGTACGGCATGAGCCGTCGTGATGGAGATGAACAGGCGGATGATTGACGCCTGTTTTTCAACTCATTCATTTTCAAGCGGTTTTTTTTAGGCACGGGTATTGCTAAGTCCCTCGCAACGTTCCGTTTAACTGACGGTCAGCCAAGCGAGAAAACACAATGCCCCAAGCCGCCCAGATGTCTCCTGTTCCTGTTGCCTTGGGGCAATCGTCGTCCGTAGAGCAGGCGAGCCGGTTGGGTCTTGAGCAGACCTTGACGCTGTTCAATCAGATGTCGAGCCAATTGACCGATTCCTACAGCATGCTTGAAGCCCGAGTCACCGAGCTCAAGGGCGAGTTGGCGGTGGTCAGCGCTCAGCGCATGCAGGAGCTGGCCGAAAAAGAACGCTTGGCCAATCGTCTGCAAAACCTTCTTGATCTGTTGCCGGGCGGCGTCATTGTCATTGATGCCCAGGGCATCGTGCGCGAAGCGAATCCGGCGGCGTGCGAGTTGCTTGGTCTGCCGCTCGAAGGCGAGTTGTGGCGCCATGTCATCGCCCGCTGCTTTGCGCCGCGCAAAGACGATGGCCATGAAGTCTCTCTCAAGGATGGTCGGCGCCTGTCGATCGCCACGCGTTCGCTGGATGCCGAGCCCGGTCAGTTGGTGCTGCTCAACGACCTGACCGAAACCCGTCACCTGCAAGATCAACTGGCCCGCCACGAACGACTGTCTTCCCTCGGCCGCATGGTCGCTTCCCTGGCTCACCAGATTCGCACCCCGTTGTCGGCGGCGCTGCTGTACGCCAGCCATCTGACCGAGCAGGCGTTGCCGGTCGCGACCCAGCAGCGTTTTGCCGGGCGCCTCAAGGAGCGCTTGCACGAGTTGGAGCATCAGGTGCGTGACATGTTGGTGTTCGCTCGCGGTGAACTGCCGCTGACTGACCGCGTGACGCCGGGCCAGTTGATGCAATCGCTGCAGGCCGCAGCGTTGACGCATGTGCAGGATTTGCCGATTCGCTGGCAGTGCGACAGCCATGCGGGGGAGTTGCTGTGCAATCGCGACACCCTGGTCGGAGCGATCCTCAACCTGATCGAAAACGCCATTCAGGCCAGCGCCGGCGATCTGTGCCTGAAAGTCCATCTCTATACCCGCGGCAATCACCTGCGCCTGTGTGTCAGCGACAGCGGTAGTGGTATCGACGATGCCGTGCTGGCGCGATTGGGTGAGCCATTTTTCACCACTAAACCCACTGGCACGGGCCTTGGTCTGACCGTGGTCAAAGCCGTGGCGCGTGCGCATCAAGGGGAATTGCAGCTGCGTTCGCGACTCGGTCGCGGTACGTGTGCGCAAGTGATTCTGCCGTTGTTCATCGGCACTCAGGGAGCGGAGTGACAAGTATGTCCATCAAGGTTTTATTGGTCGAGGACGACCGCGCCTTGCGCGAAGCGCTGGCGGATACGCTGCTGCTCGCGGGGCACGATTACAAGGCCGTGGGCTCGGCGGAAGAGGCGCTGACTGCGGTGGGGAGCGAGGCTTTCAGCCTGGTGCTCAGCGACGTCAACATGCCGGGCATGGACGGGCATCAATTGCTTGGCTTGCTGCGGGCGCGCCAGCCGCAACTGCCGGTGTTGTTGATGACGGCGCACGGAGCGGTGGAGCGTGCAGTCGATGCGATGCGTCAGGGGGCGGCGGATTATCTGGTCAAGCCGTTCGAGCCCAAGGCGTTGCTCGATCTGGTGACGCGTCACGCCTTGGGCAGTCCTGGTCCGGCCGACAGTGAGGGGCCGATCGCATTCGAACCGGCCAGCGCCCAGCTGCTGGAGCTGGCAGGACGAGTGGCGCGCAGCGATTCCACGGTGCTGATTTCCGGTGAGTCGGGAACCGGCAAGGAAGTGCTGGCGCGTTACATTCATCGGCATTCCCATCGAGCTGATCAGCCGTTTGTGGCGATCAACTGCGCCGCGATTCCGGACAGCATGCTCGAGGCCACATTGTTCGGCCATGAGAAGGGTTCCTTCACGGGCGCCATCGCCGCCCAGGCGGGCAAGTTCGAGCAGGCGGAAGGCGGCACGCTGCTGCTCGATGAAATTTCCGAGATGCCCCTGGGGCTTCAGGCCAAGCTGTTGCGGGTGCTTCAGGAGCGTGAAGTTGAAAGGGTGGGGGCGCGCAAGCCGATCAGCCTGGATATCCGTGTGGTTGCGACGACCAATCGCGATTTGGCGGCAGAGGTCGCGGCCGGTCGCTTCCGCGAAGACCTGTTCTATCGTCTCTCGGTATTTCCGTTGGCCTGGCGCCCGTTGCGTGAGCGCACCGCCGACATCCTGCCGCTGGCCGAGCGCCTGCTGGCCAAACACGTCAATAAAATGAAGCATGCACCCGCGCGCCTGTCGCCCGAGGCCCAGGCGTGCCTGATCGGCTATCCGTGGCCGGGGAACGTGCGGGAGCTGGACAACGCGATCCAGCGTGCACTGATTCTTCAACAGTGCGGATTGATTCAGCCGCAGGATTTCTGTCTGGTCGGAGCGGTGGCCTGCGCCCCGTTACCGGTCGCGTCATCGGCCCCCGTTCACATCGCAGAGAGCGAGTCCGAGTCGGCCGGCGCCCTGGGTGATGATCTGCGTCGTCGTGAATTCCAGATGATCATCGATACCCTGCGCGCTGAGCGTGGCCGGCGCAAAGAAGCGGCTGAACGCCTGGGGATCAGCCCGCGAACCCTGCGCTACAAGCTGGCGCAAATGCGCGATGCCGGCATGGATGTGGAAGCGTACTTGTTCGTAACCTGAAGGACTGGCGAAGAACCATATAGGCCACAGCACGATCCTGGGGGCGCTGGTTTACCGGCGAATCGATGGTGGTCGTGACGCCGTCTTCGCTGGCAAGCCAGCTCCTGCAAGGGAGCGAGATGTCTGGAAAGGGCTTTTGTTAAATGAGGCGATGGAGCTGGCACCCTTGTTGCTAACACCTCAATGCCCGACGAGTGAGTGTCAAAAAAATGCGGGTCGCCCAAGAGAGTGGATCATGAGCCAAGGTATTGAATTTAATCGGTTGATGCTGGATATGCGCGCCATGCAAATGGATGCCATGTCTGCGCCGAAATCGACTGCCGCTGTCCCCGAACTGAATGGCAGCAGCTTTTCCGACATGCTCGGTCAAGCCGTCAATAAAGTGAACGACACCCAGCAGGCGTCTACTCAATTGGCCAGTGCGTTCGAAATTGGCAAAAGCGGCGTCGACCTGACGGACGTGATGATTTCCTCACAGAAGGCCAGCGTGTCCTTCCAAGCGTTGACCCAAGTGCGTAACAAGCTGGTTCAGGCATATCAAGACATCATGCAGATGCCTGTTTAAAGGACGAGATTGAGTCATGGCAGAAGCAGTCGCCGATAACGTTCCGGCCAAGACCACCCCGATTGACGGCAAACCGCCGCTGTTCGGGTTGTCTTTCCTGGAAAACCTCTCCGAGATGACCATGTTGCGTCAGGTAGGCCTGTTGGTCGGCCTGGCAGCGAGCGTGGCGATTGGCTTTGCCGTGGTGCTGTGGTCACAGCAACCGGACTACCGGCCTCTGTACGGCAGCCTTGCCGGTATGGACGCCAAGCAGGTCATGGATACCCTGGCCGCCGCCGACATTCCCTACACCGTAGAACCAAACTCCGGCGCGTTACTGGTCAAGGCTGAAGACCTCTCCCGGGCGCGGCTCAAGCTCGCGGGCGCTGGTGTCACTCCCAGCGATGGCAACATCGGTTTTGAAATCCTCGACAAAGAGCAGGGCCTGGGGACCAGCCAGTTCATGGAAGCGACCCGCTATCGTCGCGGCCTCGAAGGTGAACTGGCGCGCACCATTTCCAGCCTGAACAACGTCAAGGGTGCCCGTGTGCACCTGGCGATCCCGAAGAGTTCGGTGTTCGTGCGCGACGAGCGCAAGCCAAGTGCTTCGGTGCTGGTTGAGCTGTACTCCGGTCGTTCGCTGGAGCCTGGGCAGGTCGTTGCGATCATTAACCTGGTGGCGACCAGCGTCCCGGAACTCAGCAAGTCGCAGATCACCGTTGTCGACCAGAAGGGCAACCTGCTCTCCGATCAGGCGGAAAACTCCGAACTGACCATGGCCGGCAAGCAATTCGATTACAGCCGCCGCATGGAAAACATGCTCACCCAGCGTGTGCACAACATTCTGCAACCGGTGCTGGGCAATGACCGCTACAAAGCCGAAGTCTCGGCCGACGTGGATTTCAGTGCCGTTGAGTCGACCTCCGAGCAGTTCAATCCGGATCAGCCGGCGTTGCGCAGTGAGCAGTCGGTCAACGAGCAGCGCACCGCCAGTAACGGTCCGCAGGGCATTCCCGGTGCCTTGAGCAACCAGCCACCATTGCCAGCCTCTGCGCCGCAAACCACCGGTGGCGCCACGGCGTCGGCGGGCATGGTGCAGCCAGGTCAGCCGCTGATCGATGCCAACGGTCAGCAAATCATGGACCCGGCCACCGGCCAGCCGATGCTCGCGCCGTACCCGGCGGACAAGCGTCAACAATCGACCAAGAACTTCGAGCTCGACCGTTCCATCAGCCACACCAAGCAACAGCAGGGTCGTTTGAATCGCCTGTCGGTGTCGGTCGTGGTCGACGATCAGGTCATGATCAACCCGGCCAACGGTGAAACCACCCGCGCGCCATGGACCGCCGATCAATTGGCGCGCTTCACGCGTCTGGTTCAAGATGCGGTCGGTTTCGATGCCAGCCGTGGCGACAGTGTCAGCGTGATCAACATGCCGTTCTCCGCCGAGCGCGGTGAAGCGATTGCCGAAATTCCGTTCTATTCCCAGCCGTGGTTCTGGGACATCGTCAAGCAAGTGCTGGGTGTCCTGTTCATCCTGGTATTGGTGTTCGGCGTGTTGCGTCCGGTGCTCAACAACATCACCGGTGGCGGCAAAGACAAACAATTGGCCGGCATCGGTAGCGATGTCGAGCTGGGTGGCATGGGCGGTCTGGATGGCGAACTGGCCAACGACCGCGTCAGCCTCGGCGGACCGCAGAGCATTCTGCTGCCGAGCCCGAGCGAAGGCTATGACGCTCAGTTGAACGCAATCAAGAGCCTGGTGGCCGAAGATCCGGGTCGCGTGGCCCAGGTCGTGAAAGAGTGGATTAACGCAGATGAGTGATAACCGAGCCGCGACCGTCAAACTCAGCAAGGTCGACAAAGCCGCGATCCTGTTGCTGTCCCTGGGCTCTACCGACGCGGCCCAGGTGTTGCGCCACATGGGACCCAAAGAGGTTCAGCGTGTGGGCGTGGCCATGGCGCAGATGGGCAATGTGCATCGCGAACAGGTCGAACAGGTGATGAGCGAGTTCGTCGACATCGTCGGCGACCAGACCAGCCTGGGCGTCGGCTCCGACGACTACGTGCGCAAGATGCTCACCCAGGCGCTGGGCGAAGACAAGGCCAACGGCCTGATCGACCGCATCCTGCTCGGCGGCAACACCAGCGGCCTCGACAGCCTGAAATGGATGGAGCCGCGCGCGGTTGCCGACGTGATCCGTTTCGAACACCCGCAGATCCAGGCGATCGTGGTGGCATACCTCGATCCGGACCAGGCCGGTGAAGTGCTGGGCAACTTCGACCACAAAGTGCGGCTGGACATCATTCTGCGGGTTTCCTCGCTGAACACCGTGCAGCCAGCGGCGCTGAAAGAACTCAACCAGATTCTCGAGAAGCAGTTCTCCGGCAACTCGAACGCCTCGCGCACCACCTTGGGCGGTATCAAGCGTGCGGCGGACATCATGAACTTCCTCGACAGCTCAATCGAAGGCCAGCTCATGGACTCGATCCGCGAAGTCGACGAAGACCTGTCCGGTCAGATCGAAGACCTCATGTTCGTGTTCAACAACCTGGCCGATGTCGACGACCGCGGCATTCAGGCGTTGCTGCGCGAGGTGTCTTCGGACGTGCTGGTGCTGGCCCTCAAAGGGTCGGACGAAGGCGTCAAGGAAAAGATCTTCAAGAACATGTCCAAACGTGCCGCCGAACTGTTGCGCGACGACCTGGAAGCCAAGGGCCCGGTGCGCGTCAGCGACGTCGAAACCGCGCAGAAGGAAATCCTCACTATTGCCCGCCGTATGGCCGAAGCCGGAGAAATCGTGCTCGGTGGCAAGGGCGGCGAGGAAATGATCTAACCCCATGGCCAAGCATGATGACGCGCCTACTGACTTGATCCGGGCCGGGGATGTCAGCGGTTTTGATACCTGGGCATTGCCCAGTTTCGATCCGCCACCCCCCGAGCCGGAACCGGAGCCCGAACCCGAGCCGCCGGAAATGGAGGAAGTGCCGCTGGAGGAAGTCCAGCCACTGACCCTCGAAGAACTCGAAAGCATTCGCCAGGAAGCCTACAACGAAGGCTTCGCCGTGGGCGAGAAGGAAGGCTTTCACAGCACCACGCTCAAGGTCCGCCAGGAAGCCGAAGTGGCCCTGACCGCGAAGGTCGCGGCGCTGGAGCAGTTGATGACGCATCTGTTCGAGCCCATCGCCGAGCAGGACACGCAGATTGAGAAGTCCCTGGTTGATCTCGTGCAGCACATCACCAAACAAGTGATTCAGCGCGAACTGGCCATCGACTCGACGCAGATCGAACACGTCATGCGCGAGGCGCTCAAGCTGTTGCCGCTGGGCGTCGGCAATGTGCGGTTGTACATCAATCCCCAGGATTTCGAACAGGTCAAAGCCTTGCGCGAGCGCCATGAAGAAACCTGGCGCATCGTCGAGGACGAGTCGCTGTTGGCGGGCGGTTGCCGGGTCGAGACGGAGCACAGTCGCATCGACGCGACGGTCGAAACCCGCGTCGCACGGGTGATGGACAAGCTGTTCGACCAATTGCACGAGCAAGCGCTGCACCCGGCCGCACCTGACGTGAGCCTGGAATTGCCCGTCGAGAGCAAACCCGCGGTCGCGCCAGAGCCGGACATTCCCGATGCGCCTTGATCGCACCAGTTTCGCCAAACGCCTGGGCAGTTACGCCGAGGCGACGGAACTGGCCGGTGCTCCCATTCTTGAAGGCCGCCTGCTGCGCATGGTCGGCCTGACCCTCGAAGCCGAAGGCCTGCGCGCCGCCATGGGCAGCCGCTGCATGGTCATCAACGACGACAGCTATCACCCGGTGCAGGTTGAAGCTGAAGTCATGGGCTTCTCCGGCAGCAAAGTCTTTTTGATGCCCGTCGGCAGCGTTGCCGGCATCGCCCCCGGCGCCCGCGTGGTGCCTCTGTCTGACACCGGTCGACTGCCCATGGGCATGAGCATGCTCGGGCGTGTGCTTGACGGTGCCGGTCGTGCGCTGGACGGCAAGGGCGGGATGAAGGCCGAAGACTGGGTGCCGATGGACGGCCCGACCATCAACCCGCTCAAGCGCGAACCGATCAGCGAGCCGCTGGATGTGGGCATTCGTTGCATCAACGGCATGCTGACGGTCGGTCGCGGTCAGCGGCTCGGGCTGTTCGCCGGTACCGGTGTCGGTAAATCCGTACTGTTGGGCATGATGACCCGGTTCACCGAGGCCGACATCATCGTCGTCGGACTCATCGGCGAGCGGGGTCGTGAAGTTAAAGAGTTCATCGAGCACATCCTCGGTGAAGAAGGGCTCAAGCGTTCAGTGGTGGTGGCGTCCCCGGCGGACGATGCGCCATTGATGCGTCTGCGCGCCGCGATGTATTGCACGCGAATCGCCGAATACTTTCGCGACAAGGGCAAGAATGTCCTGTTGCTCATGGATTCCCTGACCCGTTTCGCCCAGGCCCAGCGGGAAATCGCGTTGGCCATTGGCGAGCCGCCCGCGACCAAGGGCTATCCGCCGTCGGTTTTCGCCAAGTTGCCGAAACTGGTGGAGCGAGCGGGCAACGCGGAGAAGGGCGGTGGTTCGATCACTGCGTTCTATACCGTGCTGTCCGAAGGCGATGACCAGCAGGACCCGATTGCCGACTCGGCGCGAGGCGTGCTCGACGGGCACATCGTGCTGTCCCGTCGACTCGCAGAAGAGGGGCATTACCCTGCCATCGATATCGAAGCGTCCATCAGTCGGGTGATGCCGGCGGTGGTGTCTCCGGAGCACATGGTGCGTGCGCAGTATTTCAAGCAATTGTGGTCGCGTTATCAACAGAGTCGCGACCTGATCAGCGTCGGTGCCTATGTCGCCGGCGGCGATCGCGAGACCGATCTGGCAATTTCCCTGCAGCCGCAATTGGTCAAATACCTGCGCCAGGGGCTCAACGACAGCATCAGCCTGGGCGAAAGTGAGGCTTACCTCGCCTCGATCTTCGCGCCTGCGGCTGGCGGTTAACCGGGCATGGCGCAGACTCGGGCAGGGCGTCTGGCTCCCGTCGTGGAAATGGCGGAAAAAGTCGAGAAAACCGCGGTCCAGCGTTTGGGGCATTTTCAGGGGCAGGTGCGGCTGGCGGAAAGCAAGCTCGCCGACCTCGAAGCCTTTCGTCTGGACTACCAGGAACAATGGATCGTACGCGGTAGCAGCGGCGTTTCCGGTCAATGGTTGCTGGGCTATCAAGGGTTCCTCGCGCAACTGGGCACGGCCATTGACCAGCAGCGGCAAAGCCTTGCCTGGCATCAAAACAATCTGAACAAGGCGCGGGAAACCTGGCAGCAGGCGTTCGCAAGAGTCGAAGGTTTACGCAAACTGGTTCAGCGTTATACCGATGAGGCGAGGGCGCTGGAAGACCGGCGTGAACAGAAGTTGCTGGACGAATTGTCCCAACGCTTGCAGCGCGAGAATCCGTATTGAGTCAGTGGGGCCGCATTATCGTTCATCGCGGGCAAGCCACGCACACACAGGTTTTGCGTCGTTCGCGTGGGAGCGTGGCTTGCCCGCGATGGCGATTTCAGGGCCGCTGCAATGTTCATTCTTGCTCCAACCTCTACCCAATGCTAAACCTTGTACAAGCAGGTTCCTCAATGACAAGGAAGCCATGACATGCCAGTCGTTACTGAAATCTCCCCGGACGGGAAAAAGCTGACGATATCGATCAAGGGGCGATTCGATTTCGCCAAGCATCAGGAATTTCGCGAGTCTTACGAAAAAAACCACCTTTCAGCCATTGTGGTCGACCTCAAAGAGGCCACCTACCTCGACAGCTCCGCATTGGGCATGCTGCTCTTGCTGCGTGATCACGCCGGCGGCGAAAGCGCTGATATCCGAGTGGTCAACAGCAGCTCGGATGTGCGAAAAATCCTCGCCATCTCTAACTTCGACAAACTGTTCGACATCAGTTGAACACCGTGCAGCCGCTTGAGTTGCTGACGATCCTGATCGCCGAGGACAGCGCTGCTGATCGCATGCTGTTGGCGAGCATTTTGCGTCGTCAGGGGCATGCGGTACTGACAGCGGCCAACGGTGCGGAGGCGGTCGATGTTTTCCGCGAACTTCGGCCGCATTTGGTGCTGATGGACGCGATGATGCCGGTGATGGACGGCTTCGAGGCGGCCCGGCAGATCAAGGCGTTGTCCGGGGAAAACCTGGTGCCGATCATCTTCCTCACGTCGTTGTCCGAGAACGAAGCCCTGGCCCGCTGCCTGGAGGTGGGGGGCGACGACTTTCTGGCGAAACCCTATAACCAGGTCATCCTCGCTGCCAAGATCAAGGCGATGGATCGCCTGCGACGGTTGCAGGCCACCGTGCTGCAGCAGCGTGACCAGATCGCCAGACACCATGAATACCTGCTCAACGAGCAACGCGTAGCCAAAGCCGTTTTCGACAAGGTCGCGCACTCCGGTTGCCTGAATGCCGCTCCCAATATCCGCTATTTGCAGTCGCCTTATGCGCTGTTCAACGGTGACCTGTTGCTGGCCGCGTACACCCCGGCGGGCGACATGCATGTGCTGCTCGGCGATTTCACCGGCCACGGTTTGCCCGCCGCCGTGGGTGCCATGCCCCTGGCCGAAGTCTTTTACGGCATGACCGCCAAGGGGTATGGGGTGTCGGAAACCCTGCGCGAGATGAATGCCAAGCTCAAACGCATCCTGCCCGTGGACATGTTCTGTTGCGCGATCTTGCTGTGCCTGAGTTTTCAGCGGCGCTCGGTGGAGGTCTGGAACGGTGGCATGCCGGACGGATACCTGCATCACATTGCCGACGGTGAACGCGAGCCCCTGGCGGCGCGGCATCTGCCACTTGGCGTGCTGAGTCCGGAGTCGTTCGATGACCGCACCGAGGTGCACCCCATGGCCATCGGGGACCAGGTTTTCCTGCTATCCGACGGTGTAGTCGACACCTGTAATGCCGATGACCAACTGTTTGGCGTGGAGCGATTGCAGCAGGTGTTCGCGGCCAATCGGCAACCTGATGCTGTGTTCGAAGAGATCAAGCAGGCACTGCGGGATTTTGGCGGTGAGTCCCGCGATGATGTCAGCATGGTCGAGATCAGTCTGTTGGAGCCGGCGCAGATCAGCCCGCCAGCGTTAATGTATTCCGACAGTGGTCAGTCCTGTCCGCTGGATTGGTCGGTCAGCTTCGAGTTTCGCGCCGCAACGCTCAAACGCTTCAATCCGTTGCCCTATCTGTTGCAATTGCTGCTGGAAGTGCATGGCCTGCGCGCTCAGAGCGGGGCGCTGTACAGTGTGCTGGCGGAGTTGTACTCCAATGCACTGGAGCATGGCGTTCTGGGTCTGGATTCAAGTCTCAAGCGCAATGCCTCCGGTTTTGCACGCTATTATCAACAGCGCAGTGTCCGCCTCGAGGCGCTCGAGGACGGCTATATCCGGGTGAATTTGCAGGTAGCACCGAGAGACGAGGGTGGTTGCCTGACCATTCACGTCGAGGACAGCGGCAAAGGTTTTGATGTGGTGCGAGTGATGGAGAGACCCTTGGATGACGTCCGTCTGTCGGGGCGCGGGATCAGTCTGATCCGTCAGTTGGGCCGAAACGCTCAATGGACCGACAATGGTCGAAGTGCCCGCGTGGAGTTTTTCTGGAAGGCTCTGGCATAATCCTCGAATTCTTGATCAGGGAGTGAGCAAGTGGCTGATAAACATCTGGACCCGGACGTATTGAGTGCGTTGCGGGAGGTCATGGAGGATGAGTATCCGAAGTTGCTCGATACTTTTCTTGCCGACTCTGAAGCGCGTTTGAATCGTCTGCACGCAACAGAAGACACTGCGCAGCTCATTGAAGCTGCTCACAGCCTCAAAGGCAGCAGCGGCAACCTGGGGGCTAACAGGCTCGCCGAGCTGTGTAGCCAACTCGAATACAACGCCAACAGCATGCCTTCCCAAAGCATCAAAAAGCTGATCGCTGAGATTGATGACGAGTTCGCGATCGTGAGGCCACTTTACAAAGCCGAACGGCAGCGTTCTCTGACCGAAAGATGACCTGTCCGATATGTTTCCTCGTTTTCGGCTGAAACTGGCTCGCCCCTTGCAGATAACTTTTTCAACTGTATCTACGAGCCCCGTGCGGCGGAGACCGTTTCATGTCTGTCACTCCCAATATCCTGCTTCAGGCCACCGCACAGGCCAAGGCGCAAGCGGCGTCCGCCAATAGCCCGGCGCTGGCGGCCGAGCCTGAAGGCAAGGCGTCCAGCTTTGCTCATGTGTACGCCAATCAGGCCCAGAACAAGCCTTCGGCGATGGGCGATGGCTCGTCCAAATCAATGCGCGATAAAGCGGTTGATGGGACCGGCAAAAAAGACAGCGGCGACGACAAGTCTGCCGCTGTGCAGCCAGCCATTGCCGATAACGGCAAATCCTTGCCCGCCGACAAACCGTCGCCCGCTGATGACACGTCGGTCAGTGATGAGGTCTCAGAGGCCGAACAGGCTCCGTTCGTCGATACACTGCCAACTGACCCTGCGCTCGACCCGGCATTGCAACAGGTCGCTCAAGCGTTAGTGCCAGCACCGCTGCCAGTGACGGATGCCGCACAGCCCGCAGCGGAAACACCGTTGGCGTCAGCTATTCCAGCTGCCACGACGACGGCGCTGGTAGCCACCGACGGGGATTTCGATCCAGAGGCCGACCCGCTCGATGCGCTGCCGGCGTTGCGCCTGGCCATGGAGCAGAGTGGGCATGTGTCCGCGTCCAGCCAGGCTCAGGCGAAGAGTGTACAGACACCCGCCCAGGCACAGGCTGACGGAGAGTCAACCGCGGCACAGAATTTTGCTGCGGGAATGGCGAACATGCTGGACGTGCAGGTCGACAAGGACAGCACCAGCCTGGGAGGCGACAACGCGTTCAGTGGTCTGATCGACGACGGTCTCAAGGATCTGAAGAGCGCCAGCAGCGATACCCGTGTCGATGATTTCGCCAACCGTCTGGCCGCGTTAACCCAGGCTGCCACGCCGAAAACCGCCAACGCCTTGCCAGTGAACCAGCCGATTGCCATGCATCAAAGTGGTTGGACCGAAGAAGTGGTGAACCGGGTCATGTACCTGTCCAGCGCCAATCTCAAGGCGGCTGACATACAGTTGCAGCCCGCGGAACTGGGGCGCCTGGATATTCGGGTGAACATGGTCCCGGATCAGCAGACCCAGGTAACGTTCATGAGCGCCCATCCGGGTGTCCGTGAAGCGCTCGACAGTCAGGTGCACCGCTTGCGGGACATGTTTGTGCAGCAGGGTATGGGACAGGTTGACGTCAACGTCTCCGACCAGTCCCGTGGTTCACAGGATCAAGGGCAGCATCAGCAGGCCCGCAGCGGTCGAACCAACGCCAATGGCGGTCGACTTGACGGCGTGGACGAGAGTCTCACCCCAAGCGTCGCCGAAGTCGCCGCAACCACCACCAGCGTGATCGGCTCCAGCGCGGTCGATTACTACGCCTGACGAACACAACGCCCAACCTTGTAGGAGCGAGCTTGCTCGCGATGGACGTTAACGATGACGAGTGCCGTCTGGATAAACGCGGCGCTCTCACGTCTTTCGCGAGCAAGCTCGCTCCTACATGGCATAACACTTGCTCTTGCCTATCCGTGCGACTGTAAAAACCCGAATAGTGACGGATTATTGGCATGGCGAAGAGCGACTCAGCAGTAAAAGACCCCGCAACCAAAGGCAAACTCAAGCTGATTATCGCGATCGTGGTGGCCCTGCTGCTGGCGATCGGTTTGTCCGTGGGGGCGACCTGGTACTTCATGCACAGCGCCCAGAGCAAGCCTGCCACCGTGGCTGAGACCGCCCCGATCGGCAAGCAGCCAGCGATTTTCGAACCGATGGCGCCGGCATTCGTGGCCAACTTCAACCAGAACGGTCGCCAGCGTTACATGCAAGTGAGCATCACCATGCTCGGCCGCAACCAGGCTGATCTGGAAGCGCTCAAGGTCCACATGCCAGTGATCCGCAATAACCTGGTCATGCTGTTCTCCGGTCAGGACTTCGCGACCCTCGCGTCGCCGGTCGGCCAGGAAATGCTGCGCCAGAAAGCCACGGCCAGTGTCCAGGAAGTGGCGCAGAAAGAGCTGGGCAAAGTGGTGATCGAACAGTTGCTTTTCACTAATTTCGTACTGCAGTAGGAACACGACATGGCCGTGCAAGACCTGCTGTCCCAGGATGAGATCGATGCGTTGTTGCATGGCGTCGACGATGGTCTGGTACAGACCGAGAACGCTGCCGAACCGGGCACCGTCAAAAGCTATGACCTGACCAGTCAGGATCGCATCGTCCGTGGACGCATGCCGACGCTGGAAATGATCAACGAACGTTTCGCCCGCTACACGCGCATCAGCATGTTCAACATGCTGCGTCGTTCGGCGGACGTGGCGGTCGGTGGTGTGCAGGTGATGAAGTTCGGCGAATACGTGCACTCGCTGTACGTGCCGACCAGCCTCAACCTGGTCAAGATCAAACCCCTGCGCGGTACCGCGCTGTTCATCCTCGACGCCAAACTGGTGTTCAAACTGGTGGACAACTTCTTTGGCGGCGATGGCCGTCACGCGAAGATCGAAGGCCGTGAATTCACGCCGACCGAGCTGCGTGTGGTGCGCATGGTGCTGGAGCAGGCGTTCGTCGATTTGAAGGAAGCCTGGCAGGCGATCATGGAAGTGAACTTCGAGTACATCAACTCGGAAGTGAACCCGGCCATGGCCAACATCGTCGGCCCCAGCGAAGCCATTGTGGTGTCGACGTTCCACATCGAACTCGATGGTGGTGGCGGCGACCTGCACGTGACCATGCCGTACTCGATGATCGAGCCGGTGCGTGAAATGCTCGATGCCGGCTTCCAGTCCGACCTCGACGATCAGGACGAGCGCTGGGTCAATGCCCTGCGCCAGGACGTGCTGGATGTCGACGTGCCGATCGGTGCCACCGTTGCCCGACGTCAGTTGAAACTGCGCGACATCCTGCACATGCAGCCGGGGGACATCATCCCGGTCGAAATGCCGGAAGACATGATCATGCGCGCCAACGGCGTGCCGGCCTTCAAGGTCAAGATGGGCTCGCACAAAGGCAACCTGGCGTTGCAAGTGATCGAGCCGATCGAGCGTCGTTGATCGGCGCTCCAAACACATTCGCAGTTAACCGAATTCTGAATTTTTGCTCGCCGAGGACACTGACACTATGAACACGCAAGACGATCAGGCTCTGGCCGATGAATGGGCTGCCGCCCTGGAAGAAACCGGTGACGCCGGGCAGGCCGATATCGATGCCTTGCTGGCAGCCGACACGGGCAATTCGTCATCCAACCGTCTGCCGATGGAAGAGTTCGGCAGCGTGCCGAAAAACAACGAGCCGGTCACTCTCGACGGCCCGAACCTGGATGTGATTCTCGATATTCCGGTATCGATTTCCATGGAAGTGGGCAGCACTGACATCAACATCCGTAACCTGCTGCAACTCAACCAGGGTTCGGTGATCGAGCTGGATCGTCTGGCCGGTGAACCGCTGGACGTGCTGGTCAACGGCACACTCATCGCCCATGGCGAAGTGGTGGTGGTCAACGAGAAGTTCGGCATCCGCCTGACCGACGTGATCAGCCCAAGCGAACGCATCAAGAAGCTGCGCTGAGTGAAAAAGGTTCTGGGCGTTCTTCTGGCATTGCCGTTGACTGCACTGGCGGCCGAACCGGTCGCAACGGCCACCGCCGCTGCTGCGCCGACGGTCAACAGTGGTGTGGCCGGGCAACTGACGCAACTGGTGTTTGGTTTGCTGTTGGTGCTCGGGCTGATCTTCTTCCTGGCCTGGTTGCTGCGCCGGGTGCAGCAGGCCGGACCCGCAGGCAAAGGGCAAGTCATCGAGTTGATCGGGTCCCGTGCACTGGGTCCGCGAGACCGGTTGATGCTGGTGCAGGTTGGCAATGAGCAGATTCTGCTGGGACTGAGTCCTGGGACCATCACCGCGCTACACGTCCTCAAGGAGCCGGTGCAGGTGCCGAGCACGACTGAAAAAACGACGCCGGAATTTGCCCAGCGCCTGCTGGAGATCCTGGGCAAAGATCACAAGGATAAGAAGTAATGGGTGCGTTACGCATCGTCTTGACGTTGGCCCTGATGCTGGCTGCGCCGTTGGCGTTCGCCGCCGATCCGTTGTCGATCCCGGCCATCACGTTGGGCACCAACGCCGAAGGTGCTCAGGAATATTCGGTCAGCCTGCAAATCCTGCTGATCATGACCGCGCTGAGTTTCATCCCGGCGTTCGTCATGCTGATGACCAGTTTCACCCGGATCATCATCGTTTTCTCGATCCTGCGTCAGGCCCTTGGCTTGCAACAGACGCCTTCGAACCAGATCCTCACGGGCCTGGCGCTGTTTCTGACGATGTTCATCATGGCGCCGGTGTTTGACCGGGTGAACCAGGACGCCTTGCAGCCGTACCTGGCGGAAAAACTCACGGCCCAGGACGCCGTTGCCAAGGCGCAGGTGCCAATCAAGGACTTCATGCTCGCCCAAACGCGCAGCAGCGATCTTGAGCTGTTCATGCGCTTGTCCAAGCGCACCGACATTGCCACGCCGGATCAGGCGCCGCTGACCATCCTGGTGCCGGCCTTCGTGACGTCCGAACTGAAAACCGCTTTCCAGATCGGCTTCATGATCTTCATTCCGTTCCTGATCATCGATCTGGTCGTGGCCAGTGTGCTGATGGCGATGGGCATGATGATGCTCTCGCCACTTATCATTTCGCTGCCGTTCAAGATCATGCTGTTCGTGCTGGTGGATGGCTGGGCCTTGATCATCGGCACGTTGGCTAGCAGCTTTGGCGGTTTCTCGCCATGACGCCGGAAGTCGCCGTCGACATTTTTCGCGAAGCGCTGTGGCTGACCACGTTGATGGTGGCGGTGCTGGTGATTCCGAGTTTGCTGGTGGGCCTGATCGTGGCGATGTTCCAGGCTGCTACCCAGATCAACGAACAGACCCTGAGCTTCCTCCCGCGTCTGCTGGTGATGCTGGTGACGCTGATCGTCGCCGGCCCGTGGCTGGTGCAGACCTTCATGGAATACATCATCCAGCTGTACCACAACATTCCGATGGTCATCGGCTAAGCCATGTCATCGCTGCTGCAGTTGACCGACACCCAGATCAGCACGTGGGTCGCGACCTTCATGTTGCCGCTGTTTCGTGTCGGCGCCTTGCTGATGGTCATGCCGGTGTTCGGCACTTCGCTGGTGCCCAAGCGTATTCGGCTCTATTTCGCCCTCGCCATCACCGTGGTCATTGCGCCCAACCTGCCGCCCATGCCGCCGGTACATGCGCTGGATCTGAGCGGGCTGCTGCTGATTGCCGAGCAGATTCTCGTCGGCGCGATCCTCGGGTTCTCTCTGCAATTGTTCTTCCAGGCTTTCGTGGTGGCCGGGCAAATTGTCTCGATCCAGATGGGCATGGGCTTCGCGTCCATGGTCGACCCCACCAACGGCGTGTCGGTGGCGGTGATCGGACAGTTCTTCACCATGCTGGTAACGCTGATGTTCCTGGCTATGAATGGCCATCTGGTAGTGTTCGAGGTGCTGACCGAGAGCTTCACAACGTTGCCGGTCGGTAGCGGCCTGATGGTCAATCATTACTGGGAAATTGCAGGCAAACTGGGTTGGGTCCTGGGTGCGGCATTGCTGCTGGTACTGCCGGCGATCACCGCGCTGCTGGTGGTTAACATCGCGTTCGGTGTGATGACGCGGGCGGCGCCGCAACTGAACATTTTCTCCATCGGTTTTCCGCTGACGCTGGTGCTCGGGCTGTTCATCGTCTGGGTCGGTCTGGCGGACATTCTCAATCAGTATCAGCCGCTGGCCACCGAGGCCTTACAGCTTTTACGCGAACTGGCAAAGGCGCGCTGAGCCATGGCTGAGAGCGAAAGCGGTCAGGACAAGACAGAAGACCCCACGGAGAAAAAGAAAAAGGACGCCCGTGAAAAGGGTGAGATTGCCCGTTCCAAGGAGCTTAATACGCTGGCGATCATGCTTGCAGGTGCTGGCGCGTTGCTGGTGTTCGGCGGAGCGCTGGCTCAGGAAATGATGGACCTGATGCGCCTGAATTTTACGCTGTCGCGGGAAGTGGTGCTGGATCAGCGCTCGATGGGCGCCTATCTGCTGCACTCGGGACAGATTGCCTTGCTGGCGATTCAGCCGGTGATGATCACCTTGCTGCTGGCCGCGTTGATCGGCCCGATTTCCCTCGGTGGCTGGTTGTTCTCCGCGGGCACCATGGCGCCCAAATTCAGCCGTATGAACCCCGGCGCAGGTCTCAAACGCATGTTTTCGGCCAAGGCCGTGGCCGAACTGCTCAAAGCCTTGGCGAAGTTCTTCATCGTGCTGTTTGTGGCGCTGTTGGTCTTGTCCGCAGATATCGACGACCTGTTGCGTATCGCCCACGAACCGCTGGATCGGGCCATCACTCATAGCCTGCAATTGGTCGGCTGGAGCACTCTGTGGATGGCCTGCGGATTGATCATCATTGCCGCCGTAGACGTACCGATCCAGATCTGGGAAAGCATCAAGAAACTGAAGATGACCAAGCAGGAAGTGCGCGACGAGCACAAGGATCAGGAAGGACGACCGGAGGTCAAACAGCGCATTCGCCAGTTGCAACGCGAAATGTCCCAGCGCCGGATGATGGCGGCAATCCCCGATGCCGACGTGGTCATCACCAACCCGACCCACTACGCCGTGGCGCTCAAGTACGACCCGGACAAGGGCGGGGCGCCGATGCTGATCGCCAAGGGCAGCGACTTCCTGGCGCTGAAGATTCGTGAAATCGCGGCGGCCAATGAGATTTTGCTGCTGGAATCGCCGGCGCTGGCGCGGTCGATTTATTACTCCACGGAGCTGGAGCAGGAAATTCCCGGTGGGCTGTACCTCGCGGTTGCGCAGGTGTTGGCTTATGTCTATCAGATTCGTCAGTACCGCGCGGGCAAGGGTAAGCGGCCTGATCCGCTCAAGGATGATTTGCCGATTCCGCCGGATTTGCGCCGCGATTCCTGAGGTCTGCAGTGCTTGTGCCGACGCCTTCGCTGGCAAGCCAGCTCCTACAGGATTGCGTTGGATGTTGCATAGATCTTGCCCACGCCTTCTGTAGGAGCTGGCTTGCTAGCGAAGGCGTCTTTTCAGGCAAAGCAAATCGCGGTTAAACCTCTCTATTTCAGCCTCCCGCCAAAGTTGGAAGGCTTCTTGCAATAGCCACCCTGCGCCTGCTTCTGGCGTCAAAAGTTTGCTTCAAAGGAACGGGGAATACCGGTGGATCGCTCTCAGTTAATCAGCGCAGCTCGCACAAACGTCGCCGACCTCAGTCGGGGCAATTTGGGTGTGCCATTGTTGCTGCTGGTCATGCTGGCGATGATGATGTTGCCGATTCCGCCGTTTCTGCTGGACGTGTTCTTCACGTTCAACATTGCGTTGTCGATTGTGGTGCTGCTGGTCTGCGTGTACGCCTTGCGGCCGCTGGATTTTGCGGTGTTTCCGACCATTTTGCTGGTGGCGACATTGCTGCGGCTGGCGCTGAACGTGGCCTCCACCCGGGTGGTGATGCTCCACGGCCAGGACGGTCACGCCGCTGCCGGTAAGGTGATCCAGGCCTTCGGTGAAGTGGTGATTGGCGGTAACTACGTGGTCGGTATCGTGGTTTTCGCGATCTTGATGATCATCAACTTCGTCGTGGTGACCAAGGGTGCCGGGCGGATTTCCGAGGTGAGTGCGCGTTTCACCCTCGATGCAATGCCCGGCAAACAAATGGCGATCGACGCCGACCTCAACGCCGGCCTGATCGACCAGGCGCAAGCCAAGGCGCGTCGTTCGGAAGTTGCGCAGGAAGCCGAGTTCTACGGTTCCATGGACGGTGCCAGCAAGTTCGTCCGGGGTGACGCCATTGCCGGCCTGCTGATTCTGTTCATCAACCTGATCGGCGGCATGGCGGTCGGTATCTTCCAGCACGGCATGACCTTCGGCGACGCCGGTAAGGTTTACGCGTTGCTGACCATCGGTGACGGTTTGGTGGCGCAATTGCCATCACTGTTGTTATCGACAGCGGCGGCAATCATGGTGACCCGTGCTTCCGGTTCGGAAGACATGGGCAAGCAGATCAATCGCCAGATGTTCGCCTCGCCCAAAGCGCTGGCGGTGGCGGCGGGCTTGATGGCGGTCATGGGGCTTGTCCCGGGCATGCCGCACTTTTCCTTCCTGAGCATGGCGGCCCTCGCGGCAGGTGGTGCCTACCTGTTCTGGAAGAAGCAGAACGGCGCCAAGGTGCAGGCGCTGCAAGAGGTCAAGCGTCAGCAGGAATTGCTGCCTTCGCCAGCCCGGGCCCAGGAAACCAAGGAGCTTGGCTGGGATGACGTGACACCGATCGACATGATCGGCCTGGAAGTGGGCTATCGCCTGATTCCATTGGTCGACCGCAACCAGGGCGGCCAGCTGCTGGCGCGGATCAAGGGCGTGCGCAAGAAGCTGTCCCAGGATCTGGGCTTCCTGATGCCGACCGTGCATATCCGCGACAACCTCGACCTGGCCCCCAGCGCCTATCGCCTGACCCTCATGGGGGTGATCCTGGCGGAAGCGGAGATTTACCCGGATCGCGAACTGGCGATCAACCCGGGGCAGGTCTACGGCACGCTCAACGGCATCACCGCCAAAGACCCGGCTTTTGGTCTGGAGGCGGTGTGGATCGAGATCAGTCAGCGTGCCCAGGCACAATCCCTTGGCTATACAGTGGTCGATGCCAGTACAGTAGTGGCCACCCACTTGAACCAGATTCTCTACAAGCATTCCAGTGAGCTGATCGGCCACGAGGAAGTGCAGCAACTCATGCAATTGCTGGCCAAGAGTTCGCCGAAACTGGCAGAAGAACTGGTGCCGGGTGTGGTGTCGCTGTCGCAATTGCTCAAGGTGCTGCAAGCGTTGTTGGCGGAACAAGTGCCGGTGCGTGACATTCGCAGCATTGCCGAAGCCATCGCGAACAATGCCGCCAAGAGTCAAGATACCGCCGCATTGGTGGCGGCGGTGCGTGTTGGCGTATCCCGCGCAATCGTCCAAAGCATTGTAGGCACTGACTCCGAGCTGCCAGTTATCACGCTGGAGCCAAGGTTGGAACAGATATTGCTCAATAGTCTGCAGAAGGCGGGACAAGGCTCGGAAGAGGGTGTTCTGCTGGAGCCAAGCATGGCTGAAAAGCTGCAGCGCTCGTTGATCGATGCCGCGCAGCGTCAAGAGATGCAAGGTCAACCGGTGATTCTGCTGGTGGCCGGTCCGGTTCGCGCGATGCTCTCGCGATTTGGCCGGCTCGCAGTACCGGGTTTGCACGTGTTGGCTTACCAGGAAATCCCTGACAACAAGCAAGTGACCATCGTTGCGACAGTAGGGCCCAACGGCTGAGGTAGTGGTTTATGCAAGTTAAGCGTTTTTTCGCCGCCGATATGCGTCAGGCCATGAAGCTGGTTCGCGATGAGCTGGGCGCTGATGCGGCGATCATTGGCAACCGCCGGATCGCCGGGGGTGTCGAGCTGACTGCCGCGCTGGATTACAAGCTGTCGGCGCTGGCGCCACGTGTTCCGAACATGGAGCTCGAGGATGAGCTGCGCAAGACCCAATCGCGGATCGTCACCGCCCAGGCCGAACTGAGCCTGCGCAGCGAAGGCGAGAGCGACGAGAGCACCAATCGCCAGTTGTTCGCTGGCCTGCCGCTGACCGCTGCCGAGCCGTTGATCGAACCGACTTACGCCGAGCCGCGTCGCCCGGCACCAGCGCCTGCTCCAGCAGCGGCTGTTGACGCTCGCGTGTTCGACTCGATGCGTTTCGAGCTCAACAGCCTGCGCGAACTCATGGAAGTACAGCTGGGATCGCTGGCCTGGAATCAGCTGCAAGGCAGCAGTCCGGGTCAGGCCAACCTCTGGCGTCGTCTGCAACGCATTGGTCTGTCCGGCCCGTTGTCGCGTGATCTGCTGGCACTGATTACTGAAATCCAGGAGCCTCGTCAGGCCTGGCGCATGTTGCTGGCGCACCTGGCACGAATGATCGCCACGCCGGAAATCGAGCCCCTGGAAGAAGGCGGCGTGATTGCCATGGTCGGCCCTGCCGGCATGGGCAAGACCACCACGCTGGCCAAGCTGGCGGCCCGGTACGTGCTCAAGTACGGCGCACAGAACATTGCGCTGGTGAGCATGGACAGCTTCCGCATCGGCGCACAGGAGCAGCTCAAGACCCTCGGCCGCATCCTCAATGTGCCGGTGACCCACGTCGACCCGGGCCAGTCCCTGGTGCAGGCGCTGGAACCTTTGCTGCGCAAGCGTGTAGTGCTGATCGACACCGCCGGCCTGCAAGCCAGCGACCCGGCGCTGCGTATGCAGCTCGAAAGTCTGGCCGGCCGTGGCATCCGCTCAAAAAATTATCTGGTGTTGGCAACCACCAGCCAGAAACAGGTTCTAACCGCCGCCTATCACAGTTACAAGCGCTGCGGGCTAGCTGGCTGCATCCTGACTAAACTGGATGAAACAGCCAGTCTGGGCGAGGTACTAAGTCTGGCCATCAGCCATGAATTACCGGTGGCGTACCTGACCGATGGCCCGCGGATTCCGGATGATCTGCATCTGCCGCGTCGTCATCAATTGGTCAGTCGCGCCGTCAGCGTGCAAATGCAGGAAGAACCCAGCGAAGAAGCCATGGCTGACATGTTCGCTGACATTTACCACAGCCCCACCAAGCAGGTAGGCTGAGGTAAAAATGAATAGTTTTTGTACCTACATCGATGGTCTGCCATGCATTGTTCCGTTTGTGAACGCGCAGCCAGTAATGTGGCCTCCGTCTATGCAAGACAAGGTAAAGAAATAACATGGGCAGCATGCATCCCGTACAGGTGATCGCGGTGACCGGCGGCAAAGGTGGCGTCGGGAAAACTAACGTGTCAGTGAACTTGTCCCTGGCTTTGGCCGAGCTCGGCCGGCGCGTCATGTTGCTGGACGCCGACCTGGGACTGGCGAACGTCGACGTCCTGCTGGGACTGACACCCAAACGTACCCTGGCCGACGTGATCGAAGGCCGCTGCGAGCTGCGCGACGTCTTGTTGCAGGGCCCCGGTGGCATTCGCATCGTTCCGGCCGCATCCGGCACTCAGAGCATGGTGCATCTGAGTCCGGCGCAACACGCCGGGCTGATCCAGGCGTTCAGTGATATCGGCGACAATCTCGATGTGCTGGTGATCGATACCGCCGCCGGTATTGGCGAGTCGGTCGTCAGTTTTGTGCGCGCCGCTCAGGAAGTGTTGCTGGTGGTCTGCGACGAGCCGACGTCCATCACCGACGCCTACGCCCTGATCAAATTGCTCAACCGCGACCACGGCATGAACCGCTTCCGCGTGCTGGCCAACATGGCCCAGAGCCCGCAGGAAGGTCGCAACCTGTTTGCCAAGTTGACCAAGGTCACCGATCGTTTTCTCGACGTTGCATTGCAATACGTCGGTGCGGTGCCTTACGACGAAAGCGTGCGCAAGGCTGTGCAGAAGCAGCGCGCCGTGTACGAAGCCTTCCCGCGTTCCAAGTGCTCGCTCGCCTTCAAGGCGATCGCGCAGAAGGTCGACACCTGGCCGCTGCCTGCCAACCCGCGCGGGCACCTGGAGTTTTTCGTCGAGCGGCTCGTGCAGCAAACGGCAGGACCCGTGCTATGAGTGCCAGCGGCTACAACCTCTACAAAAAATCGGCACGCGATGCGCAGTACGAGCTGATCGAGCGTTACGCGCCGCTGGTCAAACGCATTGCTTACCACTTGCTGGCGCGTCTGCCGGCCAGTGTTCAGGTTGAAGACTTGATCCAGGCCGGGATGATCGGCCTGCTTGAAGTCTCGACCAAATACGACGCCAGCAAAGGCGCGAGTTTCGAGACGTACGCGGGCATACGAATCCGCGGCGCCATGCTCGATGAAGTGCGCAAGGGCGACTGGGCACCCCGTTCGGTCCACCGCAATACGCGCATGGTCAGCGACGCAATTCGCTCGATTGAAGCTAAAACCGGCCGTGACGCTAAAGATCACGAAGTTGCGGCCGAACTCCAATTGAGTCTCGATGATTACTACGGAATTTTGAACGACACCCTGGGCAGCCGGTTATTCAGTTTCGACGATCTGTTGCAGGACGGCGAACACGAAGGGCTGCACGAGGATGGCGCGAGTGCTCATCTCGAGCCGTCTCGCGATCTGGAAGATGAACGCTTCCAGGCAGCGCTGGCGGACGCGATTGCCAATTTGCCGGAGCGTGAGCGACTGGTGTTGGCGCTGTACTACGACGAAGAGTTGAATCTCAAGGAAATCGGTGAGGTCCTGGGGGTCAGCGAATCGCGGGTCAGCCAGTTACACAGCCAGTGCGCGGCCCGTTTGCGGGGGCGTTTGGGGGAGTGGCGAGCGCGCTGAAGGCAGTGTGGGGGACACTGCGAAAAGGGCTGGTGTGGCGTTGAACTGCACCGGTCTCGATCTGTTGTGCTCCAGACAGTCATTGAGTGCTTTGCCGGATTGATTGAAATGGCGCGTCCAGGTGCTGGGCGCGTTTAAGACTGCTTGGAGGTCGAATTGGACAAGAACATGAAAATCCTCATCGTTGATGACTTCTCAACGATGCGGCGGATCATCAAGAACCTGCTGCGTGACCTTGGGTTCACCAACACCGTCGAGGCCGACGATGGCACTACCGCCATTCCGGTGCTCAACAGCGGAAGCATCGACTTTCTGGTGACGGACTGGAACATGCCTGGCATGACTGGTATCGATCTTCTGCGCCACGTGCGTGCCGATGAAAAGCTCAAGCACCTGCCAGTATTGATGGTGACCGCTGAAGCCAAGCGCGAACAAATCATCGAAGCGGCCCAGGCTGGCGTTAACGGCTATGTGGTCAAGCCCTTCACGGCCCAGGCGTTGAAAGAAAAAATCGAAAAGATTTTCGAACGCATCGGTTGATGAACGCGCCACGGGGGAGCTATGGGGCATAACGAATCTTCATTGGGCGATTTTGAATCGACCCTGAAAAAACACGCCGTCGAACTGGTCGCCAGCCTTGAAAAAGGCAGGTTCGGTGACGCAGTGCAATTGATCCATGAGCTCAATCAGACCCGTGACCGCGGCCTGTATCAGGAAGTGGGAAAACTGACTCGCGAGTTGCATAGCGCGATCGTCAATTTCCAGATTGACCCGCACATGCCGCAAGCCGAAGAAGTGTCCCAGATTACGGATGCTGCGGAGCGTCTGGGCTACGTTGTGAAGCTCACCGAAGCGGCGGCCAACCGCACCATGGACCTGGTCGAAAGTGCTACGCCGCTGGTCAATGGTCTGGGTGACGAAGCCCAGGCCTTGAGCGCGGATTGGGGGCGGTTCATGCGTCGTGAAGTCGGCGCTGAAGAGTTTCGTGATCTGGCGCGGCGGGTCGACGGCTTTCTGTCACGCAGCAGCGTCGATAGCCGGGCAGTGTCGAGCAACCTGAACGACATCCTGCTGGCTCAGGATTACCAGGACCTCACAGGTCAAGTGATCAAGCGTGTGACACAGTTGGTCACCGAAGTCGAAAGTAATTTGCTCAAGCTCGTACTCATGGCCAGTCAGGTGGACCGCTTTGCGGGCATCGAACATGACCGTGAAGCGATGCTTGCAGAAAAAGATCCACAAAAACATCTCTCTCAGGGTGAAGGTCCGCAGATTCATGCCGATAAAAGAGAAGACGTTGTGTCCGGTCAGGACGATGTGGACGATTTGTTATCCAGCCTGGGATTTTAGCGTTTTAGAATTTTAGGTTTTTTGGGTTTTTAGACCTGTAGGAGCACCCCCTTAATGAGCTTCGGCGCCGATGAAGAGATCCTTCAGGATTTCCTGGTTGAGGCCGGCGAGATTCTAGAGCAACTGTCCGAGCAACTGGTCGAGCTGGAAAGCCGTCCGGATGATGCGGATCTGCTCAATGCAATTTTTCGCGGTTTTCACACTGTAAAAGGGGGCGCCGGTTTCCTCCAGCTCAACGAGCTGGTGGAGTGCTGCCACATCGCCGAGAACGTGTTCGACATCCTGCGCAAGGGTGAGCGTCGTGTCGATTCGGAACTGATGGACGTGGTGCTCGAAGCACTGGACGCGGTGAACAGCATGTTCAGCGAAGTCCGCGAGCGCAGCCCGATCACGGCCGCCACACCTGAACTGCTCGCGGCACTGGCCCGTCTGGCCGAACCACAGTCGGCTGACGAGGCTGTACCTGCGCCCGTCGCCGAAGTGGTTGAAGCGCCTGAAAGCGAATCGGGTGACATCACCGACAACGAATTCGAACAACTGCTGGACTCGCTGAACGCCGTCAAGGCCCAGGCCGGGGCACCGGCAGCTGCTCCAGCTCCAGTGCCTGCCGGCAATGCCGCGGCAAGCGATGAAATCACCGATGCCGAGTTCGAGTCCTTGCTCGATCAATTGCATGGTAAAGGCCAGTTTGCCGTCGACGCAGTGGCACCCGCGCCGACTGCACCGCCAGCGCCGAAAGCCGCAGGCGACAGCTCCGATATTACCGACGAAGAATTCGAAGCACTGCTCGACCAGCTGCACGGCAAGGGTAACTTTGCGGTTGATGCGCTGGAATCCGCTATTGCTTCAGTACCGACGCCGGTGGCACCTGCCGCTTTAGCAGCGGGTAGCGATCTGATCAGCGATCACGAGTTCGAGTCGCTGCTCGACGAATTGCACGGCAAAGGCAAGTTCAGCGAAGTCGGCACCGCAACCGCCGCAACCGCCGCAAGTGCTTCTGTCGCTGCACCGGCAGCCAAAGCGGTAACGCCGAAAGCTGTCGCCAAGGCACCAGAACCGAAGGCCGAAGCACCTGCTGCGGCACCGGCACCGGCACCTGCCCGCGCCGTCGCCGCGCCACCTGCGGAAAAACCGGCCAGCGAAGCCGAAACCACCGTGCGGGTCGATACCGCGCGTCTCGACGAAATCATGAACATGGTCGGCGAACTGGTGCTGGTGCGTAACCGCCTGGTGCGCCTGGGTGCCAACAGCGCCGACGAAGCCATGTCCAAGGCCGTATCGAACCTCGACGTGGTCACGGCCGACCTGCAAACCGCGGTCATGAAAACCCGGATGCAACCGATCAAGAAAGTCTTCGGACGCTTCCCGCGTCTGGTTCGCGACTTGGCCCGTCAGCTCAAGAAAGAGATCAACCTGGAACTGGTCGGCGAAGAAACCGACCTCGACAAGAACCTCGTCGAGGCCCTGGCCGACCCGCTGGTCCACTTGGTGCGCAACGCGGTCGACCACGGCATCGAGTCGCCGGAAGAACGCGAAGCCTCGGGCAAGGCCCGGGGCGGCAAGGTGATTCTGGCGGCCGAGCAGGAAGGCGATCACATCCTGCTGTCGATCTCCGATGACGGCAAAGGCATGGACCCGAACGTCCTGCGTTCCATCGCGGTAAAACGCGGTGTGATGGACAAGGACGCGGCCGATCGCCTGAGCGATACCGAGTGCTACAACCTGATCTTCGCGCCGGGCTTCTCGACCAAGACCGAGATTTCCGACGTGTCGGGTCGTGGCGTGGGCATGGACGTGGTGAAAACCAAGATCTCCCAGCTCAACGGCTCGATCAACATCTACTCGGCCAAGGGCCAGGGTTCGAAGATCGTCATCAAGGTGCCGCTGACCCTGGCGATCATGCCGACACTGATGGTGATGCTCGGCAACCAGGCCTTTGCGTTCCCGCTGGTCAACGTCAACGAAATCTTCCACCTCGACCTGTCGACCACCAACGTCGTCGACGGCCAGGAAGTGGTGATCGTGCGGGACAAGGCGCTGCCATTGTTCTACCTCAAACGCTGGCTGGTCAGTTCCGCCGCTCACGAAGAGCAGCGCGAAGGCCATGTGGTGATCCTTTCGGTGGGCACTCAGCGGATCGGCTTCGTCGTCGATCAACTGGTTGGCCAGGAAGAAGTGGTCATCAAGCCATTGGGCAAAATGCTTCAGGGAACGCCGGGCATGTCGGGCGCCACGATTACCGGTGACGGTCGCATCGCGCTGATTCTCGATGTTCCGAGCATGCTCAAGCGTTACGCCACACGGCGTATTTGATTCTGGTGGAGCGGGGCGACTGAGCTTCGCTCCATCTAATGGAGTGTTTATGGCAGTCAAAGTCCTGGTGGTGGACGATTCGGGGTTTTTCCGCCGCCGCGTTTCGGAAATTCTTTCAGCGGATTCCAATATCCAGGTCGTCGGCACCGCGACCAACGGCAAAGAGGCGATTGATCAGGCGCTGTCCCTCAAGCCCGACGTGATCACCATGGACTACGAGATGCCGATGATGGACGGCATCACTGCCGTGCGGCACATCATGCAGCGCTGCCCGACGCCGGTCTTGATGTTCTCCTCGCTGACCCACGAAGGCGCCCGGGTGACCCTCGATGCGCTGGACGCCGGTGCCGTGGACTTCCTGCCGAAGAATTTCGAAGACATCTCCCGCAACCCGGAGAAGGTCAAGCAACTGCTGTGCGAGAAGATCCTGAGCATCTCGCGCAGCAATCGTCGTGTCAGCACTTACAGCGCGCCGGCCCCTGTGGCCGCGCCAGCTCCAACCCCGGCGCCTTCGAGCATCGGCAGTTACGGCCACAGTGCGCCTGTGCGTCCAGCACCGGCACCGGCACCGATTCCTGCGCGAGCGCATGCACCCGTGACGTCTTCGCCCGCTCCCAAGCGCAAAGCCTACAAACTGGTGGCCATCGGCACGTCCACCGGTGGGCCGGTTGCCCTGCAGCGGGTGTTGACCCAATTGCCGGCCAACTTCCCAGCACCGATCGTGTTGATCCAGCACATGCCGGCCGCGTTCACCAAAGCGTTCGCCGAGCGCCTGGACAAACTCTGCCGCATCAGCGTCAAGGAAGCCGAGGATGGCGACATCCTGCGACCCGGTGTTGCGCTACTGGCGCCGGGTGGCAAGCAGATGATGATCGATGGCCGTGGCGCGGTGAGAATCCTGCCGGGTGACGAGCGTCTGAATTACAAGCCGTGTGTGGATATCACCTTCGGTTCGGCTGCCAAGACCTTCGGTGACAAAGTTCTGGCGGTGGTGTTGACCGGCATGGGCGCCGACGGCCGCGAAGGTGCGCGCCTGCTCAAGCAGGGTGGCAGTTCGATCTGGGCTCAGGATGAAGCCAGTTGCGTGATCTACGGCATGCCGATGGCCATCGTCAAAGCTGAGCTCGCCGACGCGGTGTACAGCCTCGACGACATTGGCCGGCACATTGTCGAGGCTTGCGTCTGATGGATGTTCTAAGCCTCATTGGCATCATCATGGCGTTCGTCGCCATCATCGGCGGCAACTACCTCGAAGGCGGGCATCTCGGTGCGTTGGCCAACGGTCCGGCCGCTTTGATCGTATTGGGCGGGACTGTCGGCGCGGCATTGCTGCAAGCGCCGATGAGCGCTTTCAAGCGTGCGATGCAGATTCTGGCGTGGATCCTGTTTCCACCGCGCGTCGACCTCGCCGGTGGTATCGATCGCGTGGTGAACTGGAGTTTGACGGCACGCAAGGAAGGCCTGCTTGGCCTGGAAGGCATCGCTGACGCAGAACCCGACAACTACGCACGCAAAGGCCTGCAACTGCTGGTCGATGGCGCCGAGCCGGAAGCGATCCGCAGCATTCTCGAAGTGGATTTCTACACCCAGGAAAGCCGCGATATCGAAGCCGCCAAAGTGTTTGAAAGCATGGGCGGTTATGCGCCGACCATCGGCATCATCGGTGCGGTCATGGGCCTGATTCATGTCATGGGCAACCTCGCGGATCCGTCGCAACTGGGCAGCGGTATCGCCGTGGCTTTCGTCGCGACCATCTACGGCGTGGCCAGCGCTAACCTGGTGCTGTTGCCGATTGCCGCCAAACTCAAATCCATCGCGTTGCGTCAGTCGCGTTATCGCGAAATGCTGCTGGAAGGGATCCTGTCGATCGCCGAAGGTGAAAACCCTCGTTCCATAGAGTTGAAGCTGCAAGGCTTCATGGATTAAGGGAATAAGCTCATGGCCCGTCGTCGACATCAGGAAGAACACGTTAACCACGAGCGCTGGCTGGTGTCTTACGCGGACTTCATCACCTTGCTGTTCGCCTTTTTCGTGGTGATGTACTCCATTTCTTCGGTCAACGAAGGCAAGTACAAAATCATTTCCGAAGCGCTGATCGGCGTCTTCAGCGATAACGACCGCGCACTCAAGCCGATCCCGATCGGTGACGAGCGGCCGAAGACCGTCACGCCGGCCAAGCCATTGGTCAAGGACAGCGAGCAGGTCGACGCCGGTGTCGCCGGGGCCAGCGATCCGCTCAAAAGCATCGCCGATGACATCAGCGCAGCGTTCGGCGATCTGATCAGCTCCAACCAGATGACCGTGCGCGGCAACGAGTTATGGGTCGAGATCGAACTCAACTCCAGCCTGTTGTTCGGCAGCGGCGACGCCATGCCCAGCGACATCGCGTTCAACATCATCGACAAGGTCGCGGCGATTCTGAAACCGTTCGACAACCCGATTCACGTCGAGGGTTTCACCGACGATCAACCGATCCGCACCGCGCAGTACCCGACCAACTGGGAGCTGTCCTCCGCCCGGTCGGCGAGCATTGTGCGCATGCTGGCGATGCAGGGGGTGAACCCGGGTCGCCTGGCGTCGGTGGGTTACGGTGAGTTCCAGCCGGTGGCCAATAATGCCACCACCGAGGGCCGTGCGCGTAACCGTCGCGTGGTGCTGGTGGTGTCGCGCAACCTGGATGTGCGCCGCAGCCTGACCGGAACCGGAACCGCCCATGCGCAACCGGATGCCGCATTGAAGCGTGCTGGCACACAAACTGCACCGACCCCGGTCAAGTCGCCGGTACGAGAGAGCGCCGTCAATTCTCCGTCACCCGCATTAACACGTTGAGCTATTTCTCGGCCGATCCATTCGGTCGGGAGGAACCATTCGAATGAGAGTCTGGGCAGTCGCCAATCAAAAGGGTGGTGTCGGTAAAACCACTTCCTCCATCGCTTTAGCCGGGTTACTGGCCGAGGCGGGCAAGCGCGTGGTTGTGGTCGACCTCGACCCCCACGGCTCGATGACCAGCTATTTCGGTTACGACCCCGACACCCTGGAGCACAGCAACTACGACTTGTTCCTGCACAAGGGCAGCGTGCCGCAGGGCTTGCCCGGGCAATTGTTGCTGTCGACCAGTGACGAACGCATTTCTCTTTTGCCTTCCAGTACCGCGCTGGCGACCCTTGAGCGTCAGACGCCAGGCCAGAGCGGTCTGGGCCTGGTGATTGCCAAGAGTCTGGCGCAGTTATGGCAGGACTTCGATTACGCGATCATCGACAGCCCGCCGCTGCTCGGTGTGCTGATGGTCAATGCCTTGGCGGCGAGCCAGCAACTGGTGATCCCGGTGCAGACCGAACACCTGGCGGTCAAGGGCCTTGAGCGCATGGTCAACACGCTGGCGATGATCAACCGCTCTCGCAAACAGGCGTTGCCGTTCTCCATCGTCCCGACCTTGTTTGACCGACGCACACAAGCGTCCCTTGGAACGCTGCGTGTCCTGCGCGACAAATTCCCCGAGGAGATCTGGCAGGGCTACATCCCGGTCGACACGCGCCTGCGTGATGCCAGCCGCGCCGGATTGACGCCTTCGCAGTTCGACGGCAAGAGCCGCGGCGTTCTTGCTTACCGTGCATTGCTCAAGCATCTGCTGGCGGCGCAACTCGTCGCGCAGGTGGCCTGAGATGAATTCAATACGTGTAGGAGCTGGCGAAGGCTGCGATCTTTTGATCTTGCTCGGCGGCGCTCTTTATATCGCTAAAAGATCGCAGCCTGCGGCAGCTCCTACAGTGGGGATGTTCCAGTGAACCGGCCGATCAAGATCACATCGCGCCCACAGCTGGCGTTGCAGTCTTATCTGGACAACCTGCTGCAAGACGCGACCGAAGAGTTTTCGCCAGACCTTTCGGCAATTCCCGAAGTCGTCGCAACGGTAAAAGCCATTGAAGAGCAGGGCGTGCTGGATGAATTCCAGGCAGCCGTGCTTGAAGAGCAGGCCCGGGATGCGCAGAAAAACACGGTGGCGGTTGCGCCGGTAGTCAAAACGCTCGTTGCCGTGGTCGACGCGCCTGCACCCGCCATGGTGTCGGTATCGACTATCGCGCCGTTGCTGCAAACCTTGTCCGAGCCCGTCGTCGAAGTGCCTGAAACCGAGGAGCCGCTGCCCACGCAAACGCAGCAAGTCCTGGTGGAACCCGTCGTCGAAGTTCATCTGCCGCCGAGCAACACGCCGCCACCGGTGGAAACCGATGGGCGTCCGTCATGGGCCGCCGAGCCGTTCGAGTGCCTTTTGTTCGACGTCGCCGGGTTGACCCTGGCGGTGCCGCTGGTCTGCCTGGGTTCGATCTATTCTCTGGCCGGCCACGAGCTCACGCCGTTATTTGGCCAGCCGGAATGGTTCCTCGGCATCTTGCCGAGCCAGGCAGGCAACCTGAAGGTGCTGGATACCGCACGGTGGGTCATGCCCGATCGTTATCGCGACGATTTCAAGCAGGGCCTGCAATACGTGATTTCGGTTCAGGGTTACGAATGGGGGCTGGCGGTGCATCAGGTCAGCCGCTCGTTGCGCCTGGATCCGAATGAAATCAAATGGAGAAGTCACCGAGGTCAGCGGCCATGGCTCGCCGGCACGGTGATTGAACACATGTGCGCCTTGCTCGATGTCACCTCACTGGCCGAGCTGATCGCCAGCGGCGGCGCCAGGCACATGACTGGCAGCAAGCCGAACCACAAACCGACATCAGTCAAATAAACAAAACAGGCAGCGTCACGTCTGATGACGTTGCACAGAACACACACCGCCAGGGCGGTTTCTTGAGGGGTCAGGGTATGAATGACAAGGCAACGGCGGCAAAAGGTTCCGAAGATCCGATCCTGCAATGGGTCACCTTCAAGCTGGACAACGAGACCTACGGCATCAACGTGATGCGCGTCCAGGAAGTCCTGCGCTACACCGAAATTGCCCCGGTTCCGGGTGCGCCAAGCTACGTGCTGGGCATCATCAACCTGCGCGGCAACGTGGTCACCGTGATCGACACCCGTCAGCGCTTCGGCCTGATGAATGCTGAAATCAGCGACAACACCCGGATCGTCATCATCGAAGCCGACAAGCAGGTGGTCGGGATCATGGTCGACAGCGTGGCTGAAGTGGTTTACCTGCGTCAGTCGGAAATCGAAACCGCGCCGAACGTCGGTAACGAAGAGTCCGCCAAGTTCATTCAAGGCGTGTGCAACAAGAACAACGAATTGCTCATCCTGGTCGAACTGGACAAGATGATGAGCGAAGAAGAATGGTCGGACCTGGAGAACATCTGATTGATTCTTGAGGTGGCGGTCATTGTCCTGTTCCTGTTTTGGGCAGGCACGCTGGCGATGTTCCTGGCGTACATTCGCGGGCAAAAACTCATCGCCGCGCAACAGGCCCAAGGCGATGCGCTGCGTGATCAGCGCATCAAAGACCTGGCCAAGCGCGTCGACGATTATCAGAACGGCAATGTGCGCATGGGCGAAGACCTGCACGAACTGCGGGCCATCGTGGCGCCATTGCCGGACAAACTGGTTCAACTGGAACAGCGCGACCCAACCAGCCTGTCGTTCGCCCAGGCGGCGCGACTGGTCGGGATGGGCGCAAGCGTCGACGAACTGACCCAGTCCTGCGGCTTGACCCAGGCTGAGGCGGAGTTGATGAGCAAGCTTCACAAGAACTGACAGATCAAAAGATCGCAGCCTCGTTTCACTCGACAGCTCCTACATTGGGACGGCGTAAGCCCTGTAGGAGCTGTCGAGTGAAACGAGGCTGCGATCTCATCTATTCACCTCTAACTCAATAATCATCCCCGCGCGCGGTCACATCCTTCTCGACCATCGCCCCATCCGGATCCTGCCCCGCCGGAAACTTCCCTTTCAAATTCCACGCAAACGCAATGATCTCGGCGATCGTCAGATAGAGCTCCTGCGGAATGCTGTCCCCCAGTTCCATGCGCGCCAATAACCTCACCAACTCGGCGTTTTCGTAGATCGGCACTTCGCAGTCGCGGGCGATGCGCAGGATTTCCTCCGCCAGCTCTTCGTCGCCCTTGGCGGTGAGGGTCGGGGCGTGGGTGCCGTCGTATTTGAGGGCGATGGCCTGGCGTGGGGCGTTGGTATTGTTCATGCGGTTTCGTCGACCCAGCGTTGTTCGAGGCGGGTTTGTGGGCCTTGGGGCGGTGTGCCGAGGTGGCAATCCAGGTCGCCGACGTTCAGGCCCGCGCCCAGCAAGCGTTCGCGCAGGCCCGTCAGATTGCTTTCGATCAGGCTGGCGGTGTACGGGCGCTCGGCCCAGAGCTGGCTGGACAGGCTGCCGTTGATCAGTTGTGCCTGTATTTGCAAGGGGCCCAACGGCTCCATGGCAAAGGCCAGCTCCACGTGCCACAACTGTTGTTTGGGTTCGCGTTCTTCGCGACGTTCTTTTGGCTGTTCTTTCTCGGGGGCGTCTTCGCGCTGGAACTTGACCTGCAACGGCACGATGTCCTGCAGATTGCGCATCGGGATTTCCAGCTGCCAGGTGCTCATCAGCCGTCCGTCGGCGGTGACGCCGGTCTGTTCCAGGCTGGAGAGCTGATGGCTTTGCAGGCGTGAAACAGCGGCGGCTGCCAGGCGCAGCAAGTGTTCGAGATCGCCTTCGCCCTCGGCGCTTTGCAGCAAGCGCTCGGGCAAAGGGAAACTCGTCGGCGATGGCTTGGCGCTGACCTGGCCGAGCATGCCGAGGGCGTTGCGCACGAAACTTGGCATGGCCTGGGCCAGGGTATTGGCGGCGATGATTGCGCCGAGACTAGTGCTCGTCGGCAACCCCGGCGTCAGTTGCCCGATCAGTTTGAGCAGATCGCCTTTCATGTCCGGTACCAGTGCTGGATTCTGGCCGCTCAGCAGTTTCGACTCGAGGAATGCGCCGCTGCTGGCCAAGGCTAACGCGAGCCCTTTGGGTGTGCTGAGTTGCTGCGCATCAGGCAGGCCGGCGAGCAGTTTGTCGACGGCTGCGCGCAGACCGCTGGAGGTCTGCTCGGAGGGCGGCAGGTTTTGCAGGAGCTTGAGCAATCCATCCAGCGAGCCCTGGCGACTTTGCTGGCTGACCAATTGCTGGGTCACGGCCAATTGCTCCTGGCGACTGCTCAGCGGTACGAATTTCAGTGTCTGGTTATCCTGCACCTGGGCGCTGAGCAAGGTGCCGATGCGCAACGGTTGCTCGCTGTCGATGCTCAGGGTGCTACCGCTCAGGGCGGTATTGAGCAGGCTGACCATCGAGCGAAACACCGCGGGCTGACCCGGCACTTGCGGCAGCACTTGAGACGTCAATACTTTGCCTTGCAGCAACGTGCCCGGGGGCAGTTGCGCGGTGTCGATGCGGGTGAGGGTGGCGACGCTGGAGGCGATGGCCTGTTGCACGGTCACCGCCAGGTTGCCCGCCGAAGGCTGGGTGACGAGCATGCTGGTGCCTTGAGCCAGCGGTTGGTTGCTGGTGGTCTGGACCGTGGTCTGACGGCCGCTGTCGAGGGTGACTTTTAACAGCAGTTGAAAGGTCTGGTCCGCCTGCTTGAGCGACAGCACTTCAGCCTTGGCAGTCTGGCCTTCAGTGATTAGACCTTCGATGGGCGTCAGCAGTTTGAGCAACTCGCCACTGATTGCCTGCGCACGCGAAGTCGCCGGGGTGGGCTGCGGCAGCGGGAGGATGTTCATTTCGCCTGTCATACGCGGTCACAACCTGAGGAAAATGCACTCTTTAGAGTAAGGCATGGCATGTATAATGCGGCGCCGTTGTATCCAAAAATGACGGAAACTTTGCAAATGTTTGACGCAGCTCTCTAGATCGAGCCGTCATTGCATTTATGCTGCATCTCTTTAACGGCCGCGCCAGAGCCGACTTGAACCGTATAAGGCCCGTGAACCCTTGACCAGTCCTGTCCTGCAAACCGTTGCCCTTGCCTGCGAGCGAGACCTTCGGCTGCTCTTCGAAAATCTCGATTTGAGACTGGCCAGTGGCGAAATGGTGCAGATCAGCGGCCCCAACGGTAGCGGCAAGACCAGCCTGTTGCGTTTGCTTTCGGGATTGATGCAGCCGACCGCCGGTCAAGTGCTGCTCAACGGTCAGCTACTGAACGAGCAACGCACGGAACTGGCGCGCAATCTGTTGTGGATCGGCCATGCTGCCGGTATCAAAGACCTGCTGACGCCGGAAGAGAACCTGACTTGGCTCTGCGCCTTGCATCATCCGGCGACCCATGAGGCGATCTGGCAGGCGCTGGCGGCCGTTGGCCTGCGTGGTTTCGAGGATGTGCCGTGCCATACCTTGTCCGCCGGTCAGCAGCGCCGCGTCGCACTGGCGCGACTGTATCTGGACAGCCCGCCGCTGTGGATTCTCGACGAACCCTTCACCGCCCTCGACAAGCAAGGCGTGGCGCAACTCGAAGAACACCTGGCCGCCCACTGCGAGCGCGGCGGTATGGTGGTCCTGACCACTCACCATACGCTGAGCCGGATGCCGGCCGGTTATCGCGACATTGACCTGGGGAATTGGGCCGTATGAGTGTGTTCGGCCTGTTGGTCGCCCGTGAGGCTCGCCTGCTGTTCCGCCGTCCTGCGGAACTGGCCAATCCGTTGGTATTTTTCGCCATCGTCGTTTCGCTGTTCCCGTTGGCGGTCGGCCCCGAGTCTCAATTGTTGCAAACCTTGTCTCCGGGTCTGGTCTGGGTCGCGGCCCTTTTATCGGTTTTGCTCTCGCTGGACGGGCTTTTCCGCAGTGATTTCGAAGATGGATCGCTCGAACAGTGGGTCCTTTCGCCGCACCCCCTGGCTCTTCTGGTTTTGGCCAAAGTGCTGGCACACTGGGCGTTTTCCGGCTTGGCACTGGTTCTGCTCGCACCCCTGCTGGCGTTGATGCTCGGTTTGCCTGCCGCTTGTCTGCCGGTGTTGCTGCTTTCGTTGTTGCTCGGTACACCGGTGTTGAGCCTGCTCGGTGCGGTGGGCGCGGCGCTGACGGTCGGATTGAAGCGCGGTGGGCTGTTGCTGGCGTTGTTGATTCTGCCGCTGTACATCCCGGTGTTGATCCTCGGCAGTGGCGCCTTGCAGGCGGCCTTGCAGGGAATGCCGGCGACCGGTTATCTGCTGTGGCTTGGTAGCCTGACCGCCCTGGCGATAACCCTTACACCTTTTGCAATAGCTGCTGGCCTGAAGATCAGCGTCGGCGAATAATGAGGTCTGGTCAAATTTTGATCAGTAAAGACCCTGGCTCTTCACAGTAAAGAGCAACCGTGATGGAAACAGTATGAACTGGACGTGGTTTCACAAACTCGGCTCGCCCAAATGGTTTTACGGCATCAGCGGCAGAATGCTGCCCTGGCTGAGCGTTGCGGCGTTGCTGCTGATCGGTGTTGGCGTGGTCTGGGGCCTCGCCTTTGCGCCGCCGGATTACCAGCAGGGCAACAGCTTTCGCATCATTTACATCCACGTTCCGGCCGCCATGCTGGCGCAGTCCATCTACGTGATGCTGGCGGTGTGCGGTATCGTCGGGCTGGTGTGGAAGATGAAACTGGCCGACGTCGCCCTGCAATGCGCAGCGCCGATTGGCGCCTGGATGACCGCCGTGGCGCTGGTCACCGGGGCGATCTGGGGCAAGCCGACCTGGGGCTCGTGGTGGGTCTGGGATGCGCGACTTACGTCCATGTTGATTCTGCTGTTTTTGTACTTCGGTCTTATTGCACTGGGCAACGCCATCAGCAATCGTGACAGTGCGGCCAAGGCCTGCGCGGTGTTGGCGATTGTCGGTGTGATCAACATTCCGATCATCAAGTACTCGGTGGAGTGGTGGAACACCCTGCACCAGGGCGCGACCTTCACCCTCACCGAAAAACCGGCGATGCCTGCCGAGATGTGGCTGCCATTGCTGCTGACGGCGCTGGGTTTCTATTGTTTCTTCGGTGCGGTCCTGTTGCTGCGCATGCGCCTTGAAGTGCTCAAGCGTGAAGCGCGGGCCAGTTGGGTGAAAGCCGAAGTGGAAAGCAGCCTGGAGGTCGCTCGATGAGTTTTGCTTCATTCGGCGACTTCATCGCCATGGGCCATCATGGCCTGTATGTCTGGTCAGCCTATGGCATCTGCCTGGCGGTATTGGCCCTCAACGTGGCGGCGCCGATCCTGGCCCGCAAGCGGTATCTGCAACAAGAGGCGCGTCGTCTGCGCCGGGAGAACGGCAAGTGAATCCGCTGCGCAAAAAGCGTCTTATCATCATTCTCGCGATCCTGGTTGGTGTCGGCGCTGCCGTCGGCCTGGCCCTGAGCGCCCTGCAGCAGAACATCAATCTGTTTTACACACCGACCCAGATCGCCAACGGCGAAGCCCCGCAAGACACGCGCATCCGTGCGGGCGGCATGGTCGAGGCGGGTTCGTTGCAACGCTCCGGCGACTCGCTGGACGTGAAGTTCGTCGTCACCGACTTCAACAAATCCGTGACCATCACGTATCGCGGCATTCTTCCGGATCTTTTCCGCGAAGGGCAGGGCATTGTCGCCCTGGGCAAGATCAACGCCGATGGCGTGGTAGTGGCCGATGAAGTGCTGGCCAAGCACGATGAAAAGTACATGCCGCCGGAAGTGACCAAAGCCCTGAAAGACAGCGGCCAGTCGGCACCCACTCCCGCGAAAGAGGGCTAACTGATGACAGCTGGAATTTTCATTCCCGAGTTGGGCCACCTGGCCATGATCCTGGCGCTGTGTTTCGCGCTGGTTCAGGCCGTGGTGCCGTTGGTGGGTGCCTGGCGCGGTGACCGCTTGTGGATGAGCCTGGCCCAGCCGGCCGCGTGGGGGCAGTTCGCGTTTTTGCTGTTCGCCTTCGGTTGCCTGACGTACGCCTTCATGGTCGATGACTTCTCCGTCGCCTATGTGGCCAACAACTCCAACAGCGCGCTGCCCTGGTACTACAAGTTCAGCGCCGTGTGGGGTGCCCACGAAGGTTCGTTGCTGCTGTGGGCCATGATCCTCGGTGGCTGGACCTTCGCGGTATCGGTGTTCTCCCGGCAGTTGCCGCAAGTCATGCTGGCCCGTGTGCTGGCGGTGATGGGCATGATCAGCACCGGTTTCCTGCTGTTCCTGATCCTCACCTCGAACCCGTTCAAACGCATCCTGCCGCAAATGCCCACCGACGGCGCCGACCTCAATCCGCTGCTGCAAGACATCGGCCTGATCGTTCATCCGCCGATGCTGTACATGGGTTACGTCGGTTTCTCGGTCGCCTTCGCCTTCGCCATCGCCGCGTTGATGGGCGGTCGTCTGGACGCCGCATGGGCCCGTTGGTCGCGTCCGTGGACCATCGTTGCCTGGGCATTCCTCGGCATCGGCATCACCCTCGGTTCGTGGTGGGCTTATTACGAACTCGGCTGGGGCGGCTGGTGGTTCTGGGACCCGGTGGAAAACGCCTCGTTCATGCCTTGGCTGGTGGGCACCGCGCTGATTCACTCGCTGGCGGTCACGGAAAAACGTGGCGTGTTCAAGAGCTGGACTGTGTTGCTGGCCATCGCCGCGTTCTCGCTGAGCTTGCTGGGCACCTTCCTCGTGCGCTCCGGCGTGCTGACGTCGGTGCATGCGTTTGCCTCCGATCCGGAGCGCGGCGTGTTCATCCTGATTTTCCTGCTGTTCGTCGTCGGCGGATCGCTGACGCTGTTCGCCTTGCGCGCACCGGTGGTCAAGAGCCAGGTCGGTTTCAACCTGTGGTCCCGGGAAACCCTGCTGCTGGGCAACAACCTGGTGTTGGTTGTCGCGGCGTCGATGATCCTGCTCGGCACGTTGTACCCGCTGATTCTCGATGCCATGACCGGCGCCAAGCTTTCCGTCGGCCCGCCGTACTTCAACGCGCTGTTCATTCCGTTGATGGCGTTGCTGATGATGGTGATGGCGGTCGGCGTGATCGTGCGTTGGAAAGACACTCCGGTGAAATGGCTGGTGAGCATGCTCACGCCCGTCCTGCTCGGCAGCGCTACGCTGGCGGTCGTCGCAGGCGTCGCCTACGGCGATTTCAACTGGGCGGTCCTCGCGACCTTCATGCTTGCAGCCTGGGTGTTGCTGGCGGGTGCGCGTGATATTTTCGACAAGACTCGCCACAAAGGCCTGATCAAAGGTTTGCCGACCCTGACCCGCAGCTACTGGGGCATGCAGGTCGCGCATTTGGGCATTGCCGTATGTGCGCTGGGTGTCGTGCTGTCCAGCCAGAACAGTGCCGAGCGCGACCTGCGCTTGGCGCCGGGCGAATCCATGGACCTGGGCGGTTATCAGTTCGTGTTCGAAGGCGCCAAGCATTACGAAGGCCCGAACTTCACCTCGGACAAGGGCACCGTTCGCGTCATCCGCGATGGCAAGGAAATCAGCGTGCTGCACCCGGAAAAACGCCTCTACACCGTGCAAAATTCGGTGATGACCGAAGCCGGGATCGACGCAGGTTTCACCCGTGACCTCTATGTCGCCCTTGGCGAACCGTTGGGCGATGGCGCGTGGGCCGTGCGCGTGCACGTCAAACCGTTCGTGCGCTGGATCTGGTTCGGCGGTCTGCTGACAGGTCTGGGTGGATTGCTGGCGGCGCTCGATCGTCGTTATCGGGTCAAGGTGAAAAGCCGTGTGCGTGAAGCGCTGGGCCTGTCGGGAGCGACTGCATGAAACGTTGGTTGATGGTGTTGCCACTGGCGATTTTTCTGGTGGTGGCGGTGTTCCTTTATCGCGGTCTGTACCTGGACCCGGCCGAACTGCCTTCGGCGATGATCGGCAAGCCGTTCCCGGAATTTTCCTTGCCCGCGGTGCAGGGCGACAAGACCCTGACCAAGGCCGACATCCTCGGTAAACCGGCGTTGGTCAACGTGTGGGGCACCTGGTGCATTTCCTGCCGGGTCGAGCACCCGGTGCTGAACAAACTGGCCGGGCAGGGCGTGGTGATCTATGGCATCAACTACAAGGACGTCAATGCTGACGCCTTGAAGTGGCTGGCGGATTTCCACAACCCGTACCAACTGGACATCCGCGATGACGATGGCTCGCTGGGCCTGAACCTCGGCGTGTATGGCGCACCGGAGACCTTCTTCATCGACGCCAAGGGCATCATCCGCGACAAGTTCGTCGGGGTGATCGACGAGCAGGTCTGGCGCGAAAAACTGGCGGCGAAGTATCAGGCGCTGGTCGACGAGGCCAAGCCATGAAGCGCTGGATTGCTGCCGCTGTCCTGGGTTTGAGCATGGCCGGCGTGGCCCACGCGGCCATCGACACCTACGAGTTCGCCAAGGAAGGTGATCGCGAGCGTTTTCGCGAGCTGACCAAGGAACTGCGTTGCCCCAAGTGTCAGAACCAGGACATTGCCGATTCCAACGCACCGATTGCCGCTGACTTGCGCAAAGAGATTTTCCGCATGCTCGGCGAGGGCAAGGACAACCAGCAGATCATCGACTTCATGGTCGATCGCTACGGTGATTTTGTCCGTTACAAACCCGCCCTGAATGCCAAGACCGCGTTGCTCTGGTTCGGCCCCGCCGGCCTGTTGCTGGGCGGCGTCGTGATTATCGCGGTGATCGTCCGCCGTCGTCGCGTGCAGCGCGCCGACATCAAGGATGAGCTGTCTCCTGAGGAACGTTCGCGCCTCGACAACCTGTTGGATAAAAACCAAGAATGATTGATTTCTGGCTCGCTGCAGGTCTGCTGCTTCTGGTTGCCCTGAGTTTTCTGTTGATTCCGGTCCTGCGCAGTCGTCGTGCCCAGCGCGAAGAGGATCGTACCGCCCTGAACGTAGCGCTTTATCAGGAACGCGTGGCTGAGCTGCAGGCTCAGCAGGAAGAAGGCGTTCTTGATGTTGCGCAAATGGACGCCGGTCGCGCCGAAGCCGCCCGCGAGTTGCTGGCGGACACCGAGGGTGTCGAAGCGCCGCGGGTGTCGCGTTTGGGCAAACCCTTGCCGTTGCTGGCGGCGATTCTGGTGCCGGTGTTGGGCCTGGGGTTGTACCTGCATTTTGGTGCCAGCGACAAAGTCGAGCTGACTCGCGAATTCGCCCATGCTCCGCAGTCGATGGAAGAGATGACCAAGCGCCTGGAGCGTACAGTCGCGGCTCAACCGGATTCTGCCGAGGGTGTGTATTTCCTCGGTCGTACTTACATGGCTCAGGATCGCCCTGCGGAGGCGGCGAAGATGTTCGAGCGCACCGTGAGCCTGGCGGGTCGCGAGCCGGAGTTGCTTGGCCAATGGGCTCAGGCCCTGTACTTTGCCGACGGCAAGAAATGGTCTGACAAGATCCAGGCCCTGACCGATGAAGCGCTCAAGGCGGATCCGAAAGAGGTCACCAGCCTTGGCCTGCTCGGCATTGCCGCTTTTGAAAGTGAGCGTTATCAGGACGCCATCGATTACTGGAATCGCCTGCTGGCCCAATTGCCGGCAGAGGATAATTCCCGGGAGGCCCTGCAAGGCGGGATTACCCGCGCCACCGAGAAACTGCAGGACAGTGGCGGCAAGGTCGCGCAAGCACCGGCAGCCAAGGCCGCGGCAGTGCTCAAGGTCAGCGTCGATCTGGCAGCGGAGCTCAAAGCCAAGGTCCAGCCCGGCGACAGCGTCTTCATCTTCGCCCGTGCTGTTTCCGGTCCTCCGGCACCGCTGGCGGTCAAGCGTATGACCGTGGCCGATTTGCCGGTGACGGTCGAGTTGGGTGACGCCGATGCGATGATGCCGCAATTGAAACTGTCGAACTTCCCTGAAGTCCAACTGGTTGCGCGCATTTCCCGTGCTGGCAAACCGACCGCCGGCGAGTGGATCGGTCGCAGCCAGCCCCTGGCCAGCAGCACCACTGCGCCGCAAACACTGACCATCGACAGCCCGGACAAATAACAGGAAGCGCCACCATGACCGCCATTGCTCGTATTGCCCTGCTCAGCGCTGTTTTGGGGTTAAGCGCTTGTGCGGTCCAGCGGCCGCCGGAACAGCCGACCCCTGCACCGATGCCGCCGTCGCAGCCAAGACCTACACCATCGACGTCGCCCACCCCGAGCAAACCGAGCGTCCCGGTCAAACCGGCCAAGCCGATGCCGCGTACCTCGGCCAGCTTCGCGCCGCCGCCGGGCGGGAACAGTCATTGGGATCAGAAGCTGGGGGTTTATGTGCTTGATGACCAGCCCAATACCTTTTATCGCCAGCGGACTTACTACCGTTGGGATAATGGCTGGAGCCGTTCGATCAGTCCGAAAGGGCCTTGGGAGGAGACGGATATCCACGGGGTGCCGGGCGGGTTGGGGCGGCAGTTCGAGCAGTAACGCAGACAGGCGACCTTCGGGTCGCCTTTTTTGTGGGCGTTGAAAGTGTTTTTCGGGCCGCGTGTGAACTCTTTGGGAATGGGCTTGTTCGCGAAGGCGGCCTGACTTTGGTTGACCGGGTACATATCCATTCCTGCGGTAACGACGGCTTATGGTTTCGCCCTTACGGCGACTCACTTTTTTACAAGCGCCCTCCGTGTCAGGCTACCTGTCACCCTTGTTGATTGACTCATTCATTCAAGAGGGCGAAGGTGCATAACAATGTCCAATCTAGGCAAACGCTACGACGACGACTTCAAAGATTGGGTCGTCTTGCA